>JAOUPN010000414.1 GCA_029879905.1 Nitrospira sp.
GGCATGGTATGGCATGAATCTACGAAATCTCGGAGCGGGTTCAACAGAAAAGAAGAATAGCCCCTTTTTCTTCCCTCACTGTCCGCAAGGACGGAACAGGAGTTCGGGGCATCTCCGATACACCTGTACGGTTACGCAGGCTGATAGTGCAACACAAGCAGTTGGCTGGCTTTCAATGCAAGCATGGCATACGTCCGGCCGTCATTGTCGACAAATTCCACTTCACACACACCAGGGCCAAGCAATTCCACCACGGTCCCCACTTGTCCTCGCAATAGACCCCGATCGGAAATATCCTCGGTCAGCGCCACCACATCGAGGACGCAAATCTCTTGGCTCATGATGTCTGCCCCCTGCTAAAGAACATAACACGAGGTAAATCGTGGGAAGTCCTCGCCGTAGCGAATGATCCACAGGCTCCGCACAATCGCTACCCCACCAACGCCCTGTGCGGAAAATTCTAGCGCATATCGTTGCCCATAGTCATCTGCACCGAGAAAACTGACATCCTCCATCAGGACTGCCTCCAGGAGCCTACGCCGCACATCCTCTGCCTGCTCGGCCGTCCAACCCAACGCGCTCCGAAAGACGCGGGCCTTGTGCTGACCACGAGGATGATCGGCATTGAGACAGTACTGGCGAAGCTTGCGCACATCCACGACGGCCTGCTCAGCATTCGGGAGTTTCCCACTCATTGCTCAACCCACATTCTTTCATTGCCGTCCGCGTCCTATGTGCGGCTCTTCGTCGACGCCTCGACACCGTCCTGAGCACCGCCAAACGAGAGGCGCGAATACGCATCCCGCCTACCTGTGCAAGGGACGCATGCAGATCCTCGCGTCGACTGACACGAAGGACGGCACGGCGGAAAGAAAGAACATTGCCATAATTCCAGCGGTTTTGAAAGATTGATGACGTGGTGACATTCCGTTACGTCCTCATGCAAAGGGGTCGTGGGGCACGCGGCGAGGAAAAGATTCCCGGCACCTTCTCTTTCGGACAATGACGCGGTGTTCGTCTCGCACATGTTTCGAGTTGGGCTCTGGCTGCACGAAGTTGAGAAAAGCAACTGTCTTGACTGTCAAGTACGCAGAGGCGCCCCTGCATACTTAGAGGCATGCATGCCACAACTGACGGACCAACGATTCCGGCCTCGCAATTCTGTGTCCCATCCTTGCGATGCGGGCTTACAAGCCCACGCAACTGTTCGGGCTTATTCAGAATGAGGATGTGACGGCCAGGCTTTTCTACGGCCTCACAGGACCAGGGGGACAGCGGCCTATCACATCCGGAGTTCCGGACAACCAGATGATTGATCCACATCGAACCAAGATACAAGGGGACATTCTACTTTTTCTTGAATCCCCTGGGACGGCCGCGTGGATTGAGGCTTGCCTCCAGCCCTAACCGCCGGGCCGTTCGGCGGACCCAGGGGTCGGCTCCAAAGGGCGTGCCGCGGTTCACACTCCGTCGAAGGGCGTCGACTTCGGCGTCCGTCATCGGGGCATTCACCCATGTTGCCCAGTCCGTTGGACCCGACACCGGGGATGGATGCAGCCACACCCCTCCTCTCCCTCGCTCCCGCAAGCTGGACCACACCCACTCCTCAGCTCGGGGCACCAGTCCGGCCCGTACTGGATTACGTTCGATGTACCGCAGCACGGTCAACAGGTGGTCGTCCTGCTGGATGGGAAAGGCCTTGAACCGGCCCTGCCACACATGGCCGCTGGACTGGTAATGCTGATGATACCGGCGCACATGGGCGGTCAACAGCCAGTGCAAGAACCGACTCAGATCCCCATCCCGCCTTGGCCAGAGCGTCAGATGAAAATGCGTGGGCATCAGACAGTAGGCGAGGACGCGCACCGGCACACGATCGGTCGCGTCGCGCAACAGCGTGAGAAAGGTGGTGTAGTCTTCCGGCTTCCGAAAGATCTCGGCCCGGGTATTGCCCCGATTGAGGACGTGAGAACAGAGCCCCCCGACTGAGGCCCAAGCGGTACGTGGCATGGCACGACTCTCCGGAATCTCGGAGCGTGCTCAACAGAAAAGTAGAATGTCCCCTTTTTCTTCCTCCAGATCATATCCTAAGCCTGTCATCTGAATCTGATATCCAAGCCAGCTTGACACCATCGACTACACACCCGATCAGCACGATGATGCCCTCAACCACCTTAGCGACCCCTTTGTGGCCTCTGAGCAACATAAGGGCCATGTCACGTTTAGCAAAAATGTGTCCTCGCTTTGCTGCTTCACAGAACAGCTCATAAGCTCTAGAACTGTCGACAGAAACTCCTTTGCCTTCCCTGTATAACCATGCCAGTCTCCAAAGTGCCTGAAGATGACCTTGGGAAGCAGCCTTTTCATAGTAAACTAGAGCACCGTCATATTCCTTCCTATGAAAGTGGACATAGCCAAGTCGATACTGCGCTTCTGACAAACCGGCTGCAGCTGCCCTTCCATACCAGATTTCAGACTCCTCTAGATTTCGCGTAGTTCCTAACCCCTCGGCTAGCATTCCAGCCAAGGCGAGTTGTGATGTGGCACTGCCCTGTTCAGCAAGATCCCGGTATCGCTCAAATGCCTCTTGGTACTTCCCAGCTTGATATAGGTCTGATGCCACATCCTGATCCTGATTGCTGGCCATCTCTCCTCACTTTCAAATCTTGAAAGATCAGTCGCGAAGTTCGAAGGCAAATAGGGTCAGACTTTCATGCCTTGACTATCTTGCTCGTCAACCCCACTTACCCCCACTCCACCCTCAGATACACGGCCACGTCCAGCTAACTCTTCCTCGGTATCGCCAAATCTCTCGTCTCCTGCGGAAAGGAGGCCATTGCACTGATACGTCAGGGTTTCACTCGTGCCTTATGCCCTTGGTACAGGAAATCGGTTGCTCCCGACGCCACATCGTAAGTATAGCTGACAGTCATCAGCTTGGGGCACTGGGGGCAATCCAAGAGCCGAAGGGTGGGTCGGGATCGATGTCTTTGCGGCAAGACTCAGTTAACACCGAGAGGGAGAGGTTACGAGAAGACGGAGCCACAATCTATCTGCGCGGACAGGACCGCCTCGGGTCGAGCACGCAGGAAAAGATTCGAACACTGGTGGTTTCTCTCCACCGCCGTCAAGGAAGAGAGGCTGCGCCTGATGAGGCGGCGGCACGAGCAAGGA
>JAOUPN010000090.1 GCA_029879905.1 Nitrospira sp.
GCCCAGGATGAGGACAGTCGAGTCGGTCGGGGCGACAATCTCAACCTGCTTCAATACGCGTTTCAACGCCGGGCTGTTGCCAATGATTTCTTCAAAGTTGTAATCGAGGCGAATCTCGTCCTCGAGATAGAGTTTTTCCTTTGCCAGCTTATCCTTGAGCTCCGCAATCTGCTGGAACGCCAGCGCATTCTCCACCGCAACAGCCACCTGTTTGGCCACCTGATGCAGAAACTCAAGATCCTGTTCGCTATAGGCCTCCTCCTGCAGGCTCAAGAAACCCATAGCACCCAACCGCCGTCCCGCAGTGGTCAGAGGAACGAAGCAAAACGAGTTCGCTCCGTCCTCCATCATGCATCTGAGCACCTTAGGCCATCGGCGTTCTTGTGCCACACTGCTCACGAGAATCGCCTGCTGCGTTTGCCACACAACACCGGCGGGGCTTTCATCAATCGCACTCTCGTGTCCGCCGACAAGGTCGGCCGACACGTTCGCCTGTATGGTATGCAGCCGCGTCGTATTCCTGATCGGATCGTGCAAGGACAGTGCGACAAAATTGACTTGCACGACGCGAGGAAGCTGCCCGGCAAGATCACGACACAGCGCATCAAGATCACGACGCGCGGCAATCGCTTGAGTGACCTCCAAGAGTCCTTGATACCGCTCCGCAAGGCTCTCACAAGGAGACGTGAATGTCCGATTCATGGTCACCAAGTATGACGTATCGACCAAGGACAGCTCAAGTGGCCGTCGGGCCAACGGATGACGGTCAAAACACCCTGTACGTCAGAGCGACTGATGCGTGCCGTCGCAGTACGGCGGAGTTTGAGTCCGCTTACATTGACACAAGGCGATTTCCTTCGTTTCATCCACTGTAAACGCCACCGGCTCGATTCCGGTCCCTTGATGAGAGCCATCGCAGAATGGTTGATCTCTCGATCTTCCACAGAGGCACCAGTAATATGTTCCAGCCTCCAAGGTCAGTACCGCCGGCTCCTTGGCTGCAATGCGTGGCTCTCCCATTGTTAGTCCCTCCTTTTGGGAATACAAATTGCGGTTACAAATACAACGGCTTGATCGGCGACACCACCGCCGCCGGATTCTTCTTCCACACCGACTCATCGGCATCAACATACAATTCCACTTCGTTGCCGTCCGGATCACGGAGATACAGACTCTGGCTGACGGTATGGTCGCTCATCCCGTCGATCGTCACACCCGCTTGTTCCAATTCTTGCTTCGCCGCGCGTAGTGCATCGAGTCCGTCTCCGACCTTAATACCGATGTGGTAGAGACCTCGCCGGCGACCGGCCGGCGGCCCCGGCGCTTCACCGACCTGAATCAGCAGCAATTCGTGATGTGTACGTCCTGAAGTGAGTGCGGCGGCCGCCCCCTGAAAAATCCGTCCGACTTCCTGAAATCCCAACAGGTCACGGTAAAACGCCAGCGATCGTTCCAAATCCCGCACATAAAATACGAAATGACCAAGATAGTGTGCTCTCATTCCTCCCTCCCCTGGGCAGACCTGCTTTTCATATGATCACCGTGGTCTAGTGTCGCACCCCCTAGGCTCCTTTACCCTCCATTCGTGGTGAGCCCTTCGACATGGCTCAGGACGATCGGTCAATGGCAACGGATTACTGAACCCCGACGCTAGTTGGTTTTCTTGTTCGACCACACTTCGTGAATGGCGTCGGCTAACTGCTCTGCCGGCTGAGCCCCTTGTATCGAATAGGTCTGATCGAGGACAAAGCAGGGCACCGAGCGAATCCCCAAGCGTCGTCCCACCGCCTCTTCTGATTGCACCTCAGCAGTCCCTTCATCACCGAATACAAACGCCTCCGCCGTCAACCCAACTTGCTCGGCAAGACCGGCAAGCACATCACGAGACCCGATATCAGCTCCATTCTGAAAATAGCTCTTGAAGAGCAACTCCACCAGCTCATTCTGACAGCCCTGCTGCTCGCCATACCAAATGAGACGATGCGCCAAGAAGGTATTGGGGGTCCGCGCGATCTTTCCAAATGCAAAAGGAATCGGCTCGTCCGATCCCGCAGCCACAATCTGATCTTCCACGACCCTCACATACGTCTCGACACTGCCGAACTTTGCCGTCAGATACTCCGTACGCTCCATCCCTTCTTTCGGCATGGTCGGATTCAATTGAAACGGCCGCCACGTCACTTTTGTGCGAAGAGTCCCGTCGAGCAAGCTCAGCGCCTTCTCCAATCGACGTTTCCCCACATAGCACCATGGGCAGATGACATCCGAATAGATGTCGATCCTGAGCATGCGCTCATTCATGATACGTGCCCCATCTTACCGGCCTGATAATCATTCACGGCTTGCACCAACTCGGCTTTCGTGTTCATCACGAACGGCCCATAGCGGGCGACCGGCTCATTGATTGGTTCCCCGCCAAGGACAAGCATGATCACATCCTCTTCAGCGTCCAACAACACGCGCTCACCCTTGTGTCCAAATAGAGCCAGTTCGGCTTCCCCCACCGCGTGTGATCCGTTGATAACCACTTGCCCATGCAGCACGAATACCGAAGTATTGAACCCTTCCGGAAGAGACAATTCCAGCCGATGACCTGCGTTTAACCGTAAATCGTACAGAAGGACCTGGCTGAAGGTCTTGGCCGGCCCCCTCCGTCCGCGAAACTGACCGGCAATGACACGCAGCCGTCCGACTCCTGCGTCGAGATCCACCGTTGGAATCTCCTCGCTCACCAGCGTTTGGTACCGAGGTTCCGACATCTTCGATGACCGTGGAAGATTGACCCAGAGCTGAATGCCTTCCAGCGTGCCTCCGTGCTTGGCCCATTCCTCCTCATGCAACTCTTCGTGCACGACGCCTGATGCCGCGGTCATCCATTGGACATCGCCGGGGCCGATGACACCCCCGCTTCCGGTCGAATCGCGGTGTGCAACCTTCCCCTGATACATGATCGTCACCGTTTCAAACCCCCGATGCGGATGTTCGCCCACACCAAGACGACGATCGGTCGGCGGGAAATACTCCGGCCCCATGTAATCCAAGAGCAAGAACGGAGACAGTTGCTCCTCCACACCGGCTCCCGGGATCATGTTGCGTACAGGAAAACCGTCGCCGACCATATGATGAGACCCTGCCGGATAGACACCGAGCACATCTTTATCGGTCGTCGTTCTTGTCGTCATAATGTCCTCCTGCCTTGCATTACTCGTAACCGGTTCTGCTGCACTCATCACGACACCGCACAAATCGTTACGAATAATCGAGCTACACCATCCCTCGTAAGGCCTCTTGCAACGTGACCGTGCCTCGTACCAGTTTGTCCGGGCATTCATATCCGATGGCGTTTCGAGCAAACCCCTCATACATCTCTTCGAACAGCCGAGCTGCCTCATCAGAAAATCCAAAGGACTTATACGTCGACACGACGGCACTCAAGGGATGTTGCTGTGCCATAACCTTCTTCCCAAGGATGACGGCCAATGCTTCCGCAGCCTGATCAGCGCAATATTCCTCAGGTCCCGCAAGTTCCACGACCGTCCTGCCTTGCCCTCCACTCAAGAGATGTTCCCCTCCGATTCGGCCGATGTCTCTCGTGGAGATTGTCGGGATCTTCACCTGAGGCGCGACGAACGTCGGAAGAATCCCCTGCTCCCTTGCCATTCCAATGGCCGGTGCCCAATTTTCCATAAACGATGGTGGGCGAAGGATCGTGAGATGCTGTACCGCACCCTCTAGTGCTCCTTCACCATAATGAACAGCTCTGATGGGACCTGTGCCATGCGGCAACTGACCACCGATGGAAGAAAGATATACGACATGGCTGGCACCACTCTTCTTGACTGCCTCAGTTGCTCGATCCATGCGGGCCCGTTGATCCGACAACCAGGCCGTCGCCCCATAGTTCGGCGGAACCAAAAGATAGATGCCCGTTGCCCCCTCGAAAGCCTTGATCAAGGCCGAAACATCATCCAACGACGCGACCGCAATGTCGGCGCCCTTTGCTTTCCACGAGGATCCCTTCTCAGCTGAACGGACGACAATCCGTACCGGCTGCTTCTTCTTCAGCAATGTTTCCACAACCGCAGATCCCGTATTCCCTGTTGCCCCAACCACGACAAACATACTCATCCTCCTCTATCTTTCTGCACCCTCACCCGCCTTCGCAGGAAGCCACGACTGCTTTGGCCTTCGAAGCCGAGCGGATTCGGCGAAGTAGGCGAAGGCCGTGGGGCTCCACCTCATCGGATTGACATCTGCATGAGGGCGCCGTTCACCGCACCATCAACACCATTACTACATCACACTGGCAACTTGCATTCCAGCTGTGTCTCTCCGACATCATGCGCAGTATCTTGTTGGAATGTGGGGGGATTCGTTGAGTTGATGTCGCCAGTGAGGAGAGGAGCCCTCTCGGTCCGGTGTCGACCAAGCGGCATACCGCCGAATAATCGGCAGTGAGAGGTCTACTCTGCGTTACTCATGTGGTGGAGAAACGCCTGACAGACGTCACACCTACACCAAATCGTAACCGCCGTTTACAATGTTGCGACAGACAACGTGTCGATACAGTGACCACATATCGATATCACTTGTCGCGACGGGAGGGAACTCACCTGGGGTTGTCACGATGCTCTTCAAGGTGACATTTGTCGGCAGACTCTGCGAGGGTCAAATTCATTCCCAACCGCTGACTTCGTAGCCCTTTTCCTCCAGACATTTCGTCACAGCATCAGCATAGGGTGGATCCGGCACCAACGGTTTGAAGGTTCCCCCTGTTAATCCGATGATCAATCCAAGCCCTGCGCCGGCAGCCGCACCGATTGCTACGCCGGCCAGACCGGCCCATGCGCCGGCTGATGCGCCAACAGCTCCTCCAAGTGTAGTCCCGAGCACAGCGCCGGTCGCGGCGTTTTCACTCTGATAGGCACCAGGCCGTAAGCCGTTACGTTCGGCCCTTTTCCGGCACATATCCACCTCAAACTCGGCCTTCTGCTTTCCATAAAACAATAATTGCTTATTGGAGCGCAATACCGGATCCGGTGCCGCACATGCTGTGAGCAATGTTGCCAAGACAACAACCGAGATGGCTGAAATATATCTGTTCTGTATCACCCATCCACTTTACCCGACAGTATACACGCCGTCCGAGCACATTCTATTTTTCCGCCCGAGCCTTATTTCAATTGGATCTCACGGTCGTTTCCTTTGGCGTATCCAATCCCCTAACTCATCACTGCGTCCGGGATGGGCCCTTTACTGTGCGCATGCATCGAGCATCGCCCTTAATTTCTATTCCGATCATGTCCAGCGTGCGCGATGCGCGAGCACAGGGGGCTATCCCGCACGCAGCATTCCTCTCACCTCATACCCTTCCACATTTTATTCTCTCTATCTTTGTAGGGGAAACGGCGCGGCACTCAACTGCGCGCATTGTCCGAGCACATGTTCTTCTTTCCCCACTCTCCTCGGTTGGGCATCGAGGTTGTTTCCTTTGCGCGCATCCAACGAGGGCCACCTACTCTCACCCACCCGCCCCGTAGATACCAGGGCCTTCCACTGTCCCGGTGGCCGCGCGTTGGGCGAGCACCTTTCCGTTTCCCACTCCCCTATCTTTGTCCATTCCATTACATCTCTACAGCGGTATGGGTTTCTCTTGTCTACTGTCCCAATAGCCTCTCTCACCCTCTGCGAGGATACTGCAAGGGATAATCCCCTGCGCGCATTGACCGACCACCGCCCACATTCGTTCTTTCAAAAGAATCTCTGGTGGGCGGGCAGCGAGCAAGGATTATCCCTTGTAGTGTCCTCGCAACCCCCTCACTGCCACCCCGTCACCTCATACCCCTTTTCTTCCAGACACCGATTAACAAAATTCGTATAGGCCTGACTCGGTTTCGAAGGGCCGGCGACGGCTGAAAATAGTCCCGTCAGTAAGCCCCACACAGCGCCGCCGGCCGCTCCGATCATCGAACCTCTCCCGGCCGCTCCGGAAATAGCACCGCCCACCGCCCCACTGGCTGCGCCGACTCCGGCGCCGACCGCCGTACTCGTCGCGACCCGCCCCGCTTTTCCTCCGCCCATCTTGGCTCCGGCGGATTCCGCCGCATCTTGACAAGACTCGATATCCTGCGCCGCTGTCTCTTTTCCTACCGATTGCCGATGGCTGTTCGGATACAACACCGGCTGCGGACCGGCACAGGCAGCCATCAATATCACACTCAGAATTCCCAGCCAGACGACTCCGACTCTCTCCATTCCTATCTTATCCTTTGTGACGACATCGGCAGCAATCGAGCCAATACATGCTCGACCGTAACCCCTCTGATACTCACCCGCTTCTGTCGGCTATGTGCCCCTGCATGAATCGAAATGCCCGCCCGAGGAACCGAACAGCGATCGGCGAGAAACCGGATCAACTCGTCGTTGGCTGCGCCGTCGACGGGTGGAGCCGCAATACGAATTTTTACGGCATCGCCATAGAGCCCGACACATTCCGTGCAAGTGGCCTTGGGTTGGACGTGCACCGAGAGGAGCACGCCATCCTGCTTGGCTTGCGCAACTGCGCGAGGAATATCCACGATAGGACTGAATCAGTGCGGGTTAAAAGACAGCCTTGACCAATTCCAGGATGCTGCGCTGCATGTCCGGGTCGTCGGTAATCGGACGGGCCACCGCCGCCTCGCACGCCTGCTCGACCGACACCCCTTGCTGAATCAACGTGCCGGCATAGATGAGCAGTCTGGTACTGACCCCTTCTTCCAGTCCATGATTTTTGAGGTTTCGAACCTTGCCGCCCAGTTTCACCAGACGTTCGGCAATCTCACGGCTGATACCCGCCTCTTGTTCGACCACCCGCGTCTCAACATCCGCAGGAGGATAGTCGAATTCGATGGCCATAAATCGCTGCTTGGTGCTCTGTTTTAAATCCTTCAGAACACTTTGATAACCGGGGTTATAGGAAATCACCAACATAAACTCGTCGGCCGCTTCCAGAACCTGTCCCTTCTTTTCAATCGGCAGCACCCGCCGATCATCACCGAGAGGATGAATAACGACGGTCGTATCCTTGCGGGCCTCCACCACTTCGTCAAGATAGACAATGGCACCATGCTTCACACCGAGGGTCAGCGGTCCATCCAACCACACAGTTTCCTGCCCCTTCAACAGATACCGCCCGACAAGATCGGACGCCGTCAGATCTTCGTGGCAGGCCACCGTAATCAGCGGACGCTCCAGCCTAAAGGCCATATGCTGGACGAACCTGGTCTTGCCGCACCCCGTCGGTCCTTTCAACATCACGGCCATTTTTTGGCGCGCGGCAATGGTGAAGAGTTCCACCTCTCCACGAACCTCGGCATAGAACGGCTCCTGCTCGATTCGATAGCGTCCGATATCAATCTCACGACCTGATTGCATAGAATAATTCGCTCGGTGTATCTCGCTTCAGACCTGTACGCTGAGTTTGAACAGGCCTCCACGATAAACGGAACTGAGCGGGAAGATCAAGTAACGGGGGCCGTCGGCTTACCCTTACCCGACCTTGACCCTATCCAACACTTCTCGCACCTTTTCCAACAGTGCATCCGGAGTGAACGGCTTCTGGATAAAATTCGTCTCCAGTTGCACTTCGCCTTTCTTAAATACCGGATGGTCGGGATATCCGGACATATACAGCACTTTAGCATCAGGCCGCAGAGTCGTGAGTTTCTCGGCGACCTCAGGCCCACTCATTTGTGGCATCACGACATCGGTCAACAACAGATGAATCGGACCCATATGCCTTGTCCCCACCAGCAGAGCCTCAATCCCATGACGCGCGACCAACACTTGATACCCGTTCATCTTCAATGTCTCATGGACAAATCCCCGAACAGACGGGTCATCCTCCACCAGCAAAATCGTTTCCTGTCCATGATTCGTACGGCCCTCTTTCTGCGGGGCGTCGGATTCTTGAATCGAATCGGTCACTCTCGGGAAGTAAATCTTGCACACGGTGCCACGGCCCGGCTGACTTTCGATGGCAATCGTGCCACCGCTTTGCTTCACAATCCCATAGACGGTCGAAAGCCCAAGACCGGTCCCCTTTCCGCTTTCCTTTGTGGTGTAAAACGGCTCGAATAAATGCGCTTGGACCTCCTTGGTCATACCAAGGCCTGAATCCTTGAGCGCCAACATGACATAGGATCCCGCTTCCAAGAGCACCTGATCCTGGTGCGTTCCCTTTTGAACGACAATATTTCTTGTTTCGATCGTCAAACGGCCGCCTGTCGGCATGGCATCCCGCGCGTTGACCGCCAAATTCATCACAACCTGCTCGATCTGTCCCGGATCCGCCTTGATCGACCACACATCCGGCTCGAGATCCGTCCAGAGCTCGATGATATCTTCACCGATCAACCGACGAAGCATCGTGTCCATGTTCATCACGATCGCATTGACATTAATGATCTTCGCGGCGACGAGTTGGCGACGGCTGAACGCCAATAGCTGCCTGGTGAGACCGGCGGCCCGGTCCGCGGCTTTCTTCACTTCTTCCATGTCGCGACGCGAGGATTCTTCTTGAGGCATACGGGCCAAAATCAGTTCGCTGTAGCCACGAATCACGGTCAGTAAATTATTAAAATCATGGGCGACACCGCCGGCCAACCTGCCGATGGCCTCCATCTTCTGTGATTGCCGCAACTGCGTTTCCGCCTGACGCAAGGCATCCTCGGCCCTGGCACGCTCACCAAACTGTCCGATCTTGAGGCCGATATCGGCCATCATCTTCAGTAACTCTTCATCGGATTCTTCGACCTGTCGGCTGAAAAACTCGATGACCCCCTCGATTTCACCGGCCACCCGAATGGGAAACCCGAACGCACCGCGAAGTTCCTCGTCTACCATCGCCGTCGCTCGCAGAAACCCGGAGTCACACATGACATCCGTCACCCAAATCGGCACCCCACTTTCCCAAATCCGACCGGGAAGCCCCTCGCCCCGCTGAAAGGTCTTCTCGGCGGTTACTCTGATAAACTCCTCGGCCCCGATCGACGATGCCTTCCAGTGGTTAAGACAACGTAGCCGCCCCGCTTGCTTATCCAATCTCCAAAAGACGCCAAGGTCCCACTCCAGGCTATTCCCCACCGCTTCCATAATTCTGGGCATGGCCTCTTCCAGCGTACCGGCAACTCCTAACACACGTGTCACCGCATATTGAGACGCGAGACGTCGCTCGGCTCGACGGCGGTCCGTAATGTTACGGACAAAGGCACTGAACATGTACGACTCGCCCACACGAGCCGGCGACACCGACAGCTCAACCGGAAACTCGCGGCCGTCCTTGTGCTGTGCCATGATTTCAATACGGCGATTCAGGATGGAACCCACCCCGGTTTTGAAATACTCCCGCAAACCTCGCTCATAGGCATCCCGATCACGAGGAGGAATGACCATGTGCGAAAGCGGCTGCCCCAGTGCCTCGGTTCTGGTCCAGCCGAATATAGCCGTAGTCTGCGTATTCCAATCCGTAATGATCCCGGCCGCATCAATGGTAATCACGCCGTCGAGCGCCGTCTCGATAATCGCCAGATTGCGTTCCTGACTTTGCAACAACGCCATCTCGGCAACCCGTGCCCAAGCCCCTTCCTGCTGAGCCTGGCGGTTTTCACCCCGCAAACGGACGGTCATCCATATCAAGAGGACGACTAGCGGGAGACAGGCCAGAACTCCTATGGCTACCATTTCCCACAACATGGACCTGATCGATGCAATCACGATGCTTCGATCCATGCGCATCAACACAGACCAGTTAAATCCAGGGAAGTCGGCTCGTCCCCTTGTCACGGCATGCCCCGTCACAACCACTTCAGAACGATTCTCATGAGCCTCTTCGACAAATCCCATCCGACCTTCCAGGCTAGCCAAGGCCGACGGCACATTCATGGAGCGCAGATTCAACTTACCCTTGTGATCCAAATTGGAATCCACAAAGGCCTCGCCGGTCCGAGACAAAATCTTGTATTCGACCAACTTGGAAAACTTCGACCGATTCGCCAAGGTACGGGCGGTCCCTGTGACCACCGCTTCGACAGCAGGCAGGGCGATGCGACTGGTCAACACCCCTTGGAACCGCCCCTGTTCGTCGAACATCGGGGCTGAAAAAGCCACCGTGTTTACTCCATTATCACCCAGGTGGCCTCCCACATCTTCCGCAATGATCTTGCGATCAGACCGAGCAGACTTGAACCAGGAACTCCGGCTAAAATCCTGCCCGACAATCTCGTCATCGGTCGACGCGATGACGATGCCCTGATGATCGACGACACCCAACCAGAGGTATGCCGGCTCATATGTCGTTTGTACCCATTTGAGATACTCCGTCATGGATACACGGTCGCGGACGTGACGCCCAAAGGAATTGGCGATCATTTCGCTATCACGATATCGCTCGTACAGGAGTTGATCCAGCTTGTCGGAGACCTCGACGGCCGCCGCCATTAATTCTTGCCCGGCTACGACCAACAGACGCCGCTCGACATTGTTCAGCAGAAAGATACCGACACTCAGCGAGCAGGTTAGGGCCAACAGGATGAGAACCGTCAACCAGCCGTATCGTTGCGGGGAAGTCGGCGAAGGTAAGGATGCATCAGACACGGTCATGCGTTGGCCTCAGCGATCACATAACTCCGGATAATCGACGCGGGATAGTAGGCCCGCTTGGCCGCTCGCAACCCCTGCAACCCGGCATCATCCATGACGTTGATCGACACCGCTCCGCGGGCTGCTGCAACACGGCACGTCTCTCGAAACAGCCACTGGGCCGAACCGGGAATCGATCGGTCCCCTACTTCCAACAGCACACACCACGTCTGCGGCGTAAGCCAATAGCCAAAGGTATAAGCCACAACGCGACCCTGCGCAATCGCCACCGTTCCTAAAAGCCCCATATTCTCGTGTTCGGAAAATGCCAGTGCATGCGCCGCAGGGGCATCCTCAAGCATCAACGATGCAACCTCATCACGCAAGCCGGACTCCTTCTGTCGCACCCAACGTTCCAGTAGGGCACGGCAGTCGTCTCCGTGCCGCACATGATACGGTTCCAGCGTGATCGTCTGCTCGCGCTCGACGCGGTTGCAAAGCGCCCGTTGTGATTTATAGCGATCCCCGGCCAATGAGGCAACGGCCTCAGCTGAATACACATAGTCGCCTTCCTTGTGACGGCGGTGCAGCCCCATCCGTTTCAACTCTATGAGCTGAGAATCCATCACGTTTTCAATCCGGCTTACCGGCGAGGGTCCGTTGCATTCCCGCATCTTCTGAAAGGCTTCGCCCACTGTCTGTTCCAGCGGCCTCGGCCCCAGTGGGGGCAACGGCATAAACCATCCGTCCGGTGAACGCGCCATCAAAAACACGGTCTCTCCCGACTCC
>JAOUPN010000415.1 GCA_029879905.1 Nitrospira sp.
AAATCGTTTGTGCAGGGGTTGTGTCGGACGCGCATTGTCATGACCCATGAGGACACGGAACTTCTGAATTTGCTCGGCGGAGACCTCAATGGGCTCGTGCATTATGGCCCAAATAACACCTTCGGTACAGGGTGGCGTGGTATAGGACCCGAAATAACGATAGTAGCTCCGGTTCTTCGGCATCAATGTTGCTGGGTTGATCATATGATCGTGATCGTCTACCACTTCTCCTGCTTGTTTCGGAGCATGGTCAAGAAATGTTTCGAAGAACTCGTTGTGTTTGCCCTCTTTCATGAAGACGGCCACCACAGCGGCTTCCTGGCGCTCGTTGTGATGGACCAGGTGTAGCTCCATCGGGTAGTGGACGTTATCAATGGTGTGCTCGCTTGGAGCATGGAAGTGGAACTGTTCCAGAAGATACAGGTCACCGTCGAAGACGATCGTGCTGTCTTTCTTGAAATGCATTACGGTTTGACCGTGCTTGGGGTACCGTGACTTGACCGTTTCCGAAAGGGGTTCGAGCTCTTCCAAGGTATGACCCGTGTTAATCACGTGAAATGGCGCATCCTTATAAGAAAACTCAATATTGTCGAGTGAGAGCTTGCGAGCATGCAAGAGGTCAATGGGAGATTGGGACATGCCCTTTTCACAAAGGGAAAATTGCGGGCCGAGACTGCCCCAATAAAGAGGACCGCGCTTACCTTCGTAGCCCCAACTGGTATGTCCAGACTCACCGGCGTGTGCACTGACGGCAGACAATGCTAGTCCGAGGACTATGGCCATGCTCCCCTTCACGGTCTTCATATACCCTCCTACTCAATGAGTATGATAGGATTAAAACTGTCTAATAGAAAAGGTTACCACAATGCTCAGACCAAAAAAAAGCGCACTTTCGCTCCCCAGCTAGAAATATATATGCGTAGAGTTCCATGGCGTACCATCCGTGACTTCCTGGGGAGGTGGGGGGCGCATCTGGCAGGCATATTTCTCCATACAGCCTATTCCTGCTGCTGGTGTACGCAAAAACGCCGAGGGTTCCGTGAAGAGGTGGTATGGGTGCTGGACGAGGTGATAACCAACGTCACACCCACCTGTACATCGTGTGAGGATGTCACTCAACCCCGTTGATCGGGGTATAGCGAAGGGGTCAGCTGACTGTCAATCCTTTAGGTGCGTGACTTGCCGAAGTATTCCTGCCGGCTCACGGCCACGTCGGAGACGAACATGACGCCGGAGTACCGATCGAATATCGGTTTGAGCCCGGCCAGAATCGGCTCGACCTTCTCTTCCGGCACAACCGTCATAATCATTTCGAGGCTTTCCTGCTCGCTGAACATGAAATGCGCTTCACGCATGCTGTGGTGGCCTTTTCCTGACACATTCCCGATGATGGTGTAACCGGTGGCCTTTACTCGGTCCAACAGGTCAGTGACGAACGCACGGTGTTCTCCGGCGATAATCACACGGATTTCCTTCATGGGGTGTAACGTCAAGCTCATCAACAGTCTCCTTCCCCGGCCTGAGTACGTCTATGCGAGTGCCGTCCACTCACCGCTGGCACGATACCGATACCATACTTGGTCTTTAGGATCGAGCGCGACAAGGTGTACCCACTCGTTATGGTAATAATGTCGAAGCACTTCGTGTTTTGCAATCAAGGAATCAATTCGGTCACGAGGTGCTTCCACGATAGTGATCAGCCGCATCGGCTCGTGATAGGGGGTCTCGCCGCTCATAACCGTTTGTTTGGCTAGTCCCAGACGGAGGTCACTCCAAGGTCCGGACATGATCCCGAACCGGCCGACGACATTGTGATAGATTTTGCTCCCACTACCATAGACTTCATTATCGACGGCGGAAAAATAATGTTCCATATTGATCCACTGGGCCACCACTTGCGGTGCGGTCAACAAGACTTCCAGTAATCGGTTACTGGGATCTTCGCGGAAATCATAGGAATGGAGAAAGACTCGGCCGCCGAGATCCAACCCTTTCGACAGCGCTCTCCGTCCGATCAGGAACGACGTATTGTTGGACAGGCCCCATTCTGGACGAACTTGGCTCCAATCAACGCTTCGCCTCAGGACGTGAGCTTTGGCTTCGTTCTTCCCCATAGACTGCATGATATCCGGAAGACGGGTACAGCGTTCTCGGCTTGTGAGAGCCGAAGCTTTCCTCATGTCTTCTTGTAGACGGGCCAGGTCGGCTTGATGGGTTGGTGGGATATCTTCCAGATCGAAAAGCTCCACGCGATCGGTCGTGGTGTCCATCTGCCCAGCTAGGAAGTGCGTGTCCGAAGGAATGTTGACTCCCGACATGGATAATCGTTCGCGGACTTTCAGATTATTGGCCATCATGGCCAGGACCCTCGCGTTGGGCTTCCCCTCATTTCCGCCGCAAGCACCGCAATCCAGGGCCGATTCGTAGGGGTTGTTCTCCGAGGTGCTGCCGTGGGCGCAGAACAGGACCAGTCTTGCAAAATTCTTGGTCAATCCCATCATGCGCAATGCCGTCTCGACGGTCACCGTCTGTTCATCGAGCGTGAATCCCATCCTTGTGATTCGCTCCTTGTAGCGGGATGCGGCTCGAGCGTTCAGGTCATAGCGTTGGCGCAAGGTTTCTACAAGCTTGTTCACCGTCTCGGTCGAAAGGCCGGCTAAGCCTGCGGCATTGGCCAATTCGATGTCGAGGTCTCCGGAGCCGCTCAATGCATGCCGCCGTAGACCCTCAACCAGCACTGGAGTCATGCGCGAACTGCGCAACTGGGCTATTTCCGCCAGTGCTTTTCTGACGAGGGCCTGTTGTTCAGTCTCCAACATCTCAGCCGTCTCCTCAGGAGCCAGCTTATCGACGGTTAAAGTCGTGGGTACTGTGGGGACAAAAAGCCGGCGCAACCAGTCCGTGCAACTCCGGTACAGCGACGGGAGCAGGGTTTTCCCAAAAATAGGCAGCGCATAAAACCAGCCGAGTGACTCGACCATGACATAGGGAGTAACCACGTTTTCTTTGAGATCATGCAAGAGTGTGTGCCCGGCATGCAGCCAACGGGTGCGGGCTTCATGCTTGGAGACTTTGTGGCTGAGATAGCTTCGTGGAATCTCCCGCACTTCATTTTTTGCACGCATGATCACAGGGAACTGCTCCGTGTCATGCTCTTT
>JAOUPN010000417.1 GCA_029879905.1 Nitrospira sp.
ACTTTTCACATGTCTCGTCTTCCAACTCACACCTAACCCTTCACCCCTCACCCTTCACTGCTTCGGCGTGACCTTTCACTTTTCACGTTTTACGTCTTGAGTGCGGTGATGAAGAGAGGCTACGCCTGAAGAGCCGCCGGCACGAGCAAGCTCTGTTTGGAGCGGGCGATGGGATTTGAACCCACGACAACTAGCTTGGGAAGCGGATCTAGGTAAAAACACCAGGCCATAGTAAGCCACACGATACAACGGCAGACACAAGCCTATCAAGGGGTTTGTGTCTTCCCGTTGCCCTCGGTGACTTGCCGTGTTCTCCCTTCACCGTGACTCTTTTCGGACTCCAACCGTGACAGAAACCGGAATATCGGGTTCAGTTCAAAAGAAGAGTCTGTTCGAAGCACTCGGAAGATATGGAGCCGGCGACCCGGATTGAACGGGCGACCTGCGGTTTACGAACTTCAGTAGCCCCTACCTCAGAGCACCTAACCCCACAAGAACCCACAACACAGGACTCCCCTGACATGGGGCTAGATGGGGAGAGTTTGTCCTGTCCTGGTAGCATGCTGGTAGCAGAATCTGAATGTGAGGGGGGCGAGATTTGAACCCTCTTCGGGTTCGAAGACTATCAATGATATTTCTTCCCATAGCTGTCTTCTCAAATTCTTAGAGCAGAATCACAGGGAGGAAATCCTATCAAAATCGATGAAGCACGATAGTTCTGCCACAGTTAAAGCTCGAGTTGCATTGCGGCAATGGTTCTAGCTTGGACTGGCTGGGTCGTGACCATCCTTGGTGTTTGCTTGTCTTGCTTCTACACCGGAAATAGTTAATTTTACACTATCCTATGCACTAGAAGCTGCGGGGGCAACGCCCCGAACGGTTTGGATTTGGTGATTGCGGACAAGCGGTTGAAAGGCGGATGGAAAGAACTGACACGCACGAGAGACCTACCGTGCGACGCCATGCTCGGCGGAAAAACCTACGGCAATGATTTGGCCTCCCACGACCGCTACTTCTATCACTTCGCCATTGATGCCAGAGTCATGCGCTGAACGGCACATGACGGAACATGCATGGATGCAAGGCCAGACCCCGCTCTAGACTCAGATAAGGTCATTTGGATCTATTGCGACCGCTCCTTCATATGAGCAATTATAGTTATGACTTCTAGCCTCTCTCATACGCTGCAATTTCCACAGGGTCGAGATCATAGGAAATTTCGATTCAGGCTCGGTTGTTTTTCGGAGTGCACCAGTAGATGATAATGCACCAACTTATTTGGAACCTAACATAGCAACACTCTGATTTTCCGTCTGTCCCAGTGACAGTAGGTTTGCACAAATTGATGTGACCTTCCCCCAATTTCACAGACACCTCCATAAGTGGGAGAATGGTGAAATTGGAGGGCAGCATGAATACCAAGACACGACGGTCGTATACGGACACGTTTAAAGCAGAAGCGGTACGGTTAGTCCGGGAGTCCGGGCACCCCGTGGCCCAAGCGGCCCGAGATCTGGGGATTGCGGACCATCTGCTCTACCGCTGGCGTGCGGAGCAACAACAGGCCGAGGGCCGTGGCCAAACGCGACAATCTCTCCGAGCCGAGCAAGCAGAACTCGCACACCTACGGCGGGAAAATGCGGTTTTGAAGCAGGAGCGGGATTTTTTAAAACGTGCGGCGGCGTTCTTCGCGAAGGAGTCGCGATGAGATACCGGGTGATCCATGAGCACGACCGTCGCTATCCGACCCGCCTGATGTGCCGAGCACTGGCCGTATCCCCCGCAGGGTATTATGCGTGGCGAGACCGTCCTGAGAGTCAGCGGGCGGCCGCCAATCGGACATTGCTCGCGACGATCCGTGTCCTTCATCAGGACAGTCGCCAGACCTACGGCAGTCCCAGCATCTGGGATGCGCTACGCAAGCAGGGACATCACATCGGCGAACATCGTGTCGCCCGGCTGATGCGTCACGCGGGCATTCGGGCCAAGACGGTGAAGAAGTGGCGGGCCACCACCCAGTCCCAACATCCGTTGCCCGTGGCTGCGAATACCCTGGATCGGGCCTTCACGGTGTCGGCGCCGAATCGGGTGTGGGCGGGAGATATCACCTACGTCTGGACCCTGGAGGGCTGGCTCTACCTGGCGGTTCTGCTGGATCTGTATTCACGCCGAGTGGTCGGCTGGGCGATGGGCCAGCGGGTCACCGTCGAGCTGGCGGAGCAGGCGCTCACGATGGCCGTGGCAAACCGCGCTCCCACAGCGGGGCTGCTGCACCATTCGGACCGGGGCAGTCAATATGCGGCCACCAGTTACCAGCGGCGACTCACGGGGTACGGGCTGATTCCCAGCATGAGCCGGAAAGGCAACTGCTGGGACAATGCCTGTGTGGAAAGCTCCTTTGGGACCCTCAAGCGTGAGCTGGTCTATCATCGGCGCTATGCTACGCGAGACGAAGCGAAGCAGGACATCTTCGAGTACATTGAGGTGTTCTATAATCGGCAGCGTCGGCACTCGACCCTCGGCTATGACTCCCCGGCCGAGTTTGAAACGAGGGCCGCAGTCGCGTAACCAGGTGTCCACGAAACTGGGGGAGGATCAATGCGCGATTGCTTCCCAGTCGCTGAAATGATCGCCCCAAAGGAAAGGAGGCCCGCGTGAATGGAATTAGGAGTGTACTAGTTGCCGCGGCGGTGATGGCGGGAGCGTTTGGAGCATTATCAGCTTGCTCTACAACAGGTCCGCAATGGATCAGTTCCAACCAGCCAGCAAAAGGATTCGTAGGACCAGCGAAAGGGACCCGCTATAGACAACATCTTAGTTTGGATTTCCCTGGTCTAAAGGAATACTTCATGCAACAGACGCTTACGTGGGAAGGGCTGCAACTGGCAAAAAGCGAGAGCACCTTTATTTTCGGCAAGCATATTCTAACGTGGATTGACAACGCCGGAACGGCCCAAACCATATGCGAACTCGATGGACAGTCAATTACGCTTGAAGAATCATTCTGGCGAACTGAGCACGGTCGCTCAACATTTGCCGCATTTTACAGGTTTGTGAAAAAAGATAATGTTGACGAGGCCCTAGCTGAAGCAGTTCGAGCTTTGCCGCATCCATCAGTTGTCACTCCAGTTCTGCAGTTCGCCAATTATTTCAGT
>JAOUPN010000416.1 GCA_029879905.1 Nitrospira sp.
GGGGTGTCGTCCGACTTCTGTGAACTGGGTCATGATCCGTGCTCCTAACGTCTCGGCTTTCAAGCGTGGCGTCTGGAGGCCCCCGTAACCTGCGATAGTACTGACTCATGAGTAATCCTCGTCAGGCAAGAGTATGGTGATGGCGCCGTTCCCGTCATCTCCCGCCTCGATGACGGCTTTGAGAGTTATGGGTGAAGGAAGGGTTTCTTGTCGTGTCTGTCGGACGATCACCTGAAAGGTGATGTGTTCGGCCCCTGGTGGGGCATGCTTTGCCGCATGGTGAAACATGACTAAGATATCGGCAAGGCGGCTTGCTTCATCCTGCATCTCTTTGAGTTCTTCGGGTATGTGCATACGCGGATTCATACAATAAGTGCAATTTTCTGAGTTGAATCCGCGCCTGGAGCACGGCTACAGTTTCTCCGAGATCGGGCGGGCGGTGTCCCTGCACTATTCCACGGTGAGTCGTATCGTGCACGTCGAGCCAAGCCGGAATGCATAATACAAGATCTGACCCCTAATGCGTATGCGACATGCCTCATCGACGAATCGGGAGGTCGACCACAGCGAACAATCTCACCCTGCAAAGGCGGATGAAATATTCGTTGACGCGTTTGAACAGAAATGGGTACCCTGGTCGGTCAGTCAGCGCAAGCTGATGTGGTTTAGCGAGGGAGGAATATGGGAGACTCCAACTTGTATGCAGGCATCGTCTGTCTGATTCTTGCTTTGTATGTGCTGATCAAGGGCATTCTCACTGCGATGCGACAACACGACGGCCCGGGGGCACCGTCTATTATTCCCCCCCCGGTCATGGGTGCTGCGGCATCCGTTCTCTTGACATATGGATTAGGGTTTTTAGACTTCCAATCGGTCGTGGAGTCCTACACAGGAGAACCCGTGCCATGGTGGGGGTTCCGGGCCATATTTCCCGGAACCACGATGCTGTTTCCCGCCGTCATATACATCATTGGACGTCGGCGGCCTTCGAGATGATCACCTGCGAATACCGACAGGAGACGGTTGGGGACCGCGCGCCACTGTGGCTTCAAGTTCTTGGATCGTTCCTTCCAGTTGTTGCTGATACAGAGAGGTGAGAACAGGAAACTCAATGCCGATCCCCTGCGAACCGGCCCAACGTACGATGGCGTTTTGAATCAGCAGTGGGGTCTGACTGTTCGGAAGATAGAGTTGAAGATCCACTTTCATTCCCGCGAAGGCCTGGACCGTGCTTTGGACTCGACAGCCCTTACGAGAGAGGTCCAGTGACCTATGAATGGTGTGGCTTCGTTGCTGATGAATAACCGACCCGGAAAACGAGGCGTGGAATCGAGGATGTTTCCGTACAACCATGGTGGTACTCCTAGATAAATATGACGCGCACTGTCTCCTGGGGAAAGTGCAGATCTTATGCCGAGAGACGGAAGTTGGCGTAAGAATTTTGTCTCAAGTTTTCATGTAGTTATAGGTTCGACGGCCGCTCAAATTTGTCCACATCTGATGTCGCTGATGGGGAATACACACAGGGTGGAACAAGGATGTTCATCTGTGGCCATGAGCCTCTTTGGTCGGAACGTCACCGGTACCAAATGGTGAACGTTGATTGAACTAAAGAATGGGTCTGAAGTGACCATGCATGTCAGTTTCTAACCGTTCTGTGATGTTGTGAGCCATGACAACGACGGATCCAGCAATATTAGCTGAACTCTCTGCGGCAACCGCGCGGCGGAGAACCTTTGCCATCATCAGTCATCCCGATGCAGGGAAAACCACCCTGACAGAAAAACTCTTGCTCTATTCCGGGCTTATTCGGACGGCCGGTATGGTGCGGGGACGAAAGGGGGGTAAGGCCACGGCATCCGACTGGATGGGGATGGAGCAGGAGCGCGGCATTTCAATCACCGCGTCGGCCATGCAATTTCCCTATAAAGATGCGGTCATCAATTTGCTTGATACGCCGGGACACCAGGATTTTTCCGAAGATACCTATCGCACATTGACAGCCGCCGACAGTGCCATCATGGTGCTTGATGCGGCCAAGGGTGTCGAGACGCAAACGCGTAAACTCTTTGCTGTGTGCCGCATGCGCCGTATTCCTGTTCTGACTCTGATCAATAAGATGGATTTACCGGGCCGCGCTCCCCTCGATTTGATGACCGAGGTCGAAGAGGCCTTAAGCATTCAGGCCAGTGCGATGAATTGGCCGATCGGATCAGGAAGTGACTTTGTCGGGATTGTCAATCGGCAAGACGATCATGTTGAGCTCTTCAGCCGGACGGCTCATGGCGGAGCGACGAAGGTAAACGTCGAAGCGATGACCCTGGCGAAGCTTGAGGAGAGCGGTCGAGTGTCTCCGGACGTCGCCGCTCAAGTTCAGCATGACTTGGAATTACTGGACATCGCCGGAAACCCCTTTTCACGAGAACAGTTTCTCCATGGTGACGTGACGCCGGTGTTCTTCGCCTCCGCCTTGACGAATTTCGGCATCGAGGGGTTTTTAGATGCCTTTGTACAGTTAGCGCCGCCACCGAGTGCAAGACCGGCTGACGGCGACGACGGCGTCGAACTATTGGTCGATCCGATCGAACGGCCGTTCAGCGCCTATGTCTTCAAACTGCAAGCCAACATGAATCCCAAACATCGAGACAGTACGGCATTTCTACGTGTCTGTTCCGGACGATTCGAGCGGGACATGCTGGTCAAACACCACCGTCTTGGCAAGGACATCAGGCTCTCCAGGCCCCACAGCCTCGTGGCGCAGGATCGGAACACGGTGGAAGAAGCCTTCCCCGGTGATATTATCGGGATCATCAATCCGGGGATCTTTGCAATCGGGGATACCATTTCAACCTCCGGCGGATTCAACTTCAAACCGCTGCCGCAGTTCCAACCGGAGATCTTCGCACGCATTCGACCCAAGGATGTGGGTAAGCGGAAAACCTTCGACAAGGGCATGTGGCAGATGGCCCAGGAGGGGACGGTGCAGATCATGCGCAGTCTCAACGAGCATGAAGCCTTGATCGCCGCCGTCGGTCGGCTCCAGTTCGAAGTCTTACAATATCGCTTGCGGAACGAATATCGCGTCGAGACGATCTTGGATCAGTTGCCCTTTAGTTGCAGCGCATGGCTGGACGGTGATCCCGCAACCTTCAAGG
>JAOUPN010000091.1 GCA_029879905.1 Nitrospira sp.
TTATGCAGGGCGAATTGAAGGGCTTAATTGGGTCTTGGATCGTTGTCAAGAATTGGAAGATATGGATTCCAATTTTACGCCATCATCTCTTCAACGAATTCTCGGTGAAGTAAAGTCAGACCTTGAACATGAATTATCCGTTCAGAGGCGGGAAAAAGGAAGGCGGGCTGACGGACGAGAAGAGGCGTTGAATTTTGTTGCCGATTACCTTTCAAGCCTTATTACCGCGACGGAAATCGAAACCGCAAAAACCACGGTGTGAATCAAGTCCGATATAATCCATGATCGCTAGCGATGCAGTCATCACGGTCGGAGCCTCTTCGTCTCCACCGTGACCGCTGGCGTGGTCATGACGACTGCTCTCATGAATATCCCTTACCGCAAAATCACACGGGCACCACAACATCCTCAGCGGCAGCCGACGCCGAACCAATCCACAGCGGGCAGATCTTCGTCCGTTGAACAATTTCAATCGCTGAATGCATCCCTTCTTTATTGTCCCCAATGTCGCACCGCTACACCGACAAGAGAACGACTGTTGCTCGTCCTTCCTACCGGAGAACTCTTCGAATACTTATGTATACACTGTGGGACGTCTACCGGATCTAAGACCAACGGGCAACCAGGGCAAAATACCATCCACCACCCGTGAGAGAAAAAAACACCCAGCGAACCAATCAGCATGAGGTCACGGGAGGAACCTGAGTCCTTCCAAAGGAAGATGATCCTCAGCGGGAATAATGTCTAGGGTAGTTGATCTAGCGCGATTCCCTCCTCAATCAACAACACAGGAATATTTTCTCGAATCGGGTAGAGGACTTTCTGATCAGCCCGAACGAGACCAGCTTCTATCTGGTCCGACACGAGTTTCTGTCCGACATTCACTAATATCCCACGAGAAATTCCCTGATTCACCCGGTCCAGCAGAGAACCGTCGGCTACTGCCAATGACTGCTGTGTTTCAGGACAACAAAGAATCGATAGGCAGCTAAGATCGAAACCCATAGCGACACATCCCTCCATTACGCTCAAACGGCAAGCAGAAAAAGACAAAAAGAGGAAACACACACCGGATTAAAGGATAAGGGAAACCAGTAATCGGCGCAAGTCCATCAAATCAGTTGTGCCAAACAACCGGAACATTTGCTACACTCAAGTACACGTTCTCCAAAACTTCCTTCACGCACATGACAAAAACCACATCGACATTATTTCTGCGCGGCCTGATGGTGCTTGTCCCAACCTCCACCACCATCCTCATCCTTGTCTTGTTGTTCAATACCTTGGATAATCTGATCGGCGATTATTTGATTAATCCTTTTCCAGGACTAGGACTCATCGTTCTTCTCCTGATCGTGATGCTGGTCGGTATCATTGCCGATCATGTGATCGGCAAGCAAATTCTGGATAAACTTGAGCAGCGATTAGAGCAAATTCCACTTGTCCAAAGTATTTACCTCACGCTCAAGGGGATGACGGACCTTCTGAATTATCGGACAAGGTTTACTGACCGGGCAGTGGTTGCGTTTCCATTTCCGAGAAATGGTTTATGGGCGATAGGCTTTGTCATGGGCATTGCGCCCGGATCGATTCAAGTATCTACCTCATTCAAACTTCACATGGTGTTTGTCCCTACGGCGATCCATCCCTTTACGGGCTATCTGGCTTTGATTCCAGATTATGCCATCGTCCCTCTGAACCTACCACCGGAGGAAGCCATGAAAATGGAATTTTCAGCAGGATTTTACAAGCCTCCTTCCGGTTGGCTCCAACCTCCCCAATCCTTGCCCTAATCAAAGAAGGTCATCATGATGGTGATACGAGTACGAGTCGCCCAGGAATACGATGTCGACTTCCTGGTAAAATGTAACACTGCCTTGGCAAAAGAGACCGAAGGGAAAATCCTGTCGGAACCCACGGTCAGGGATGGGGTTCTCGCCCTGTTGCACAGAGCAACACTCGGATCGTATATCGTTGCCGAAATGATAAATGCCAGTGAGAGAAGTCTCGTCGGGCAATTAATGATCACCCATGAATGGAGTGATTGGAGAAATGGAGTCATCTGGTGGATCCAAAGTGTCTATGTAGATCCCATGTGGCGTAGGCAAGGAATCTATCGAGCCATGCATCAATATATTCTTGAACAAGCGAAGCAAGAGCCAGAGATCCGTGGAATCCGAGTGTACGTCGAACACCGAAACCACACCGCTCAAGCGGTGTATCAAAATGTCGGCCTCACGAATGCCGGCTATATGGTGTATGAAATGATGTTATAAGCAGTGTGACGAAAAGACACACATGCGATCAAGGGAGAATGGAGGAGTCATGACATCCGCAAGGAAGCTTTTCATCTACCTCTTACTCGGTCTGATCATGTCAGGATGCGTCGTCAGCAGAGGTAGAGTAGGAAATCCTATCGACGAACAGAGTCTACAGCAGATTGAAAAGGGTGTGACACCGAGAAACCAGGTCGTTGAATTGCTTGGCGCACCCGATCGGATCATTCAAGGAAACGAGACCGATATATTCCAGTACTATTACTATGACGCCAAATCACCGGCCATCATTCTTGGTGTCTTCAATATATTCTCTTTGAACATCAAGAGCGATAATCTCTATGTCTTTCTCGACAAACACGGCATCACACAGGATCTGATCTATGGCAAACGGACAGACGGCGTCGATTTTACCTTACGGCCTTGGGGGAAGTAAGAAATGATCGGGCGTGTCCCTTGTGCGCTTGCCCTCCTCATACTGAACGTAATCCTCGTCGGTTGTGGGGTCAGGCGAGTGGATTTCAATACCCCGATACATGCTCAGGGAGTCGAGTTTATTCGCCCTGGAGAAACCACACTTCAGCAAGTCGTCGAGCGATTGGGGGGACCGGAGGACCTCAATCTGGTCTCCGACGAAGTATTGGCAGAATTTCGATGGAGTACGACAAGATCAGCTTCCCTCAATCTCGGGTACCTCTTTCGTTTTATTTCTCCCGTTTCACCGTCGATGACCATGTCGGGAACCGGAATTAACATCGAACGTCTCCTCATCACATGCGACAAGCAACTTGTCGTGCGTTCCTATGCTTTCGGGAAGGCGGAAGAACATGCGTTCTTTGAATTCTGGCCGTTTTAGCAGCAAGGGCCAGAATAATTGCCGACATCCATCCTCCCCGTTATAATGCGGGGTATGGATTCCGACAAACCAGAGACAAGCTTGCCTCCTCACACCGATTCCAAGTCTTCATCGTACATCACAGCCGATAACGATACCGAGTTTCTCCAACGCGATGAATTGCGTCCCATACGAGTGGGGCTGGAACTCCTCAAACCGGAATTAATTCATCGAGAGGAGGGGATTCGCTCGACCATCGTGGTCTTCGGAAGTGCACGAATACAAGAGCCAGCATTGATGCAGGAAGCCGTCCGAAAAGCAGAGGCGGAGGCCTCTTTATACCCCAACGATCAGACCAAACAGAACAAGGCAGCGGTCGCTCGCCGGCAGCTCTCGCTCTCAACATACTACGAGATGGCGAGAGAATTCGGGAGACTGGTGTCTTCAACATGCCAAATCGGGGGGCAGTGTGAATACGTCGTCGTGACCGGAGGAGGCCCGGGGATCATGGAGGCGGCAAACCGTGGAGCCGCCGATGTCCAAGCGAAAACCATAGGACTCAACATCAGCTTGCCGCATGAACAGAATCCGAATCCCTACGTGACACCAACCCTCAGCTTTCAGTTCAGATATTTTGCGATGAGGAAAATGCATTTTCTCATACGAGCAAAAGCCCTGGTCGCATTCCCCGGAGGATTCGGGACGCTCGATGAACTGTTTGAAACCTTGACCTTACTTCAGACCGGCAAAACCGAGCATGTCATCGTCGTCCTCGTGGGCCGTACCTTTTGGGAGCGACTCATTAATTGGGACTTCTTGGTCGAGAATGGACTGATTTCACCCAACGATCTCGAGTTGTTTCATTATGCCGAAACCGCTCAGGAAGCCTGGGAGCTCATCGCGAAATACAATGGAGTACCCCTCACATGAAACTATCCTTCTACGGAGCCGCTCGCTCCGTAACCGGAAGTCGACATCTCCTGCACATGCCGGGATTTAGCATCATGTTCGACTGCGGCCTTTTTCAAGGCAAGAGAGAAGAAACCGCCAGACAGAATAGAAGTTTGGGATTTGATCCGAAGTCAGTCGGCGCCGTCCTCCTCTCTCATGCCCATATCGACCATTCAGGAGCCTTGCCCGTTCTCCCGCAACAGGGATTCTCAGGGACGGTCTACGCCACGCGAGCCACAGCTGATTTAAGCAACATTATGCTCGAAGATTCCGCAAAAATTCAGGAAAATGATTGCCGGTATGTGAATAAGAGTGAGAAACGAGGCAGGAGAAACTGCATCCGCCCGTTTTACACCAGTCGAGATGTCCAGAAAATCCTTAAACAATTTGAGGGAGTACGGTATGGAGATTCGGTAAAGCTTTCGCCCCGCGTGACGGCCTCATTTCATGATGCGGGACACATCCTCGGATCTTCCGCCATCAGAGTCAAATATACTGCAAGAGGGAATACGACGACGATTCTCTTCAGCGGAGACTTAGGAAGATCTGGGATGCCTATTTTGCGGGACCCGGAGCCACCCCCGCCATGTGATGTGCTGATTCTCGAATCCACCTATGGAGATCGGCTCCATGAACATTCGGCCAAGGAAACGACTGAAAAGGCAATCAGTATCATCAATCATGCCAGGATGCACAAAAGCAAAATCATCGTGCCTGCATTCGCCGTGGGACGAACGCAGGAAATCATCATGAGAATCAAACATTTAGTGGCAGAAGGCCGGATAGACCCTCTTCCCATCTATATCGATTCTCCGCTGGCGGGAAAGGCGACGGAAATATTCCGCCGCCATCCGGAATGTTATGACGAGGAAACATTCAGCACGTTCTCCGTAGAAGGGGACCCGTTTGCATCGCGTTATATCCGCTTTATTTCCTCACCCGAAGACAGTAAACGCCTCAATCAGATGAAAGGGCCGTGCATTATCATTTCATCATCGGGTATGTGCGAAGGAGGAAGAGTCGTTCACCACCTCAAACATGCTATTCAGGACGAGGCCAACGTCATCGTCATCGTTGGTTTTCAGGCGGAGCATACCTTGGGCAGGAAACTCGTGGAAGGGTGGGACACCGTCCCCATTTTCGGCCGACCGACACCGAGACGAGCACAAGTCGTCAGGTTAAACGGTCTCTCGGCTCATGCTGATAGGGAAGATCTCCTGGCCTATGTACGAAGCATCAATCCCTTGCCACAAGCCGTGTTTCTCGTCCATGGAGAGGAAAAGCAAGCATTTTCCTTGGGAGCCGCCATCCAGAACGAACATCCTCGGATCGACGTCAAAATCCCTCAACGTGGAAGCACGCATGAAGTGTAAGGGACAACGAGGCTCGCAGTCCTATGGAAAGGGACCACCAAAAGTGCTCCTTCTGGCGTTAGGGGTCTTTCTCTCCCTCCCTTCCGGTCAAGCCATAGCCGAATCAGCGCCATCCACATCAGACAGACAGCGAGTTCGTGAGTTGGGAATTACCATCGGCCGATACCATCCTGGTCTCCACAATGCGATCACTGATGTTCCAGGTGTCAAAGTCGGGCACGCGACGTTATCCACTGGGGAGGGAATGCTCAAGCCAGGTCAAGGACCGGTCAGAACCGGTGTCACCGTCATCATTCCTCGCGATGATGTCTGGCATGAAAAAGTTCCTGCAGGAGCATTTGTGCTGAATGGGACCGGTGAAATGACCGGACTCGCGTGGGTCAAAGAATCAGGTTTTCTTGAATATCCCATCGCCTTGACGAACACCCTCAACGTGCCTCGTGTCGCAAACGGGGTGATGAGTTGGATGATCCGGAAGTATCCGGAGATCGGTGTGACCGATGATACTCTCACTCCCGTGGTCGCAGAATGCGATGATGGACGATTAAATGATATTCAAGGAAGGCATGTATCGGAGCAGGATGTCATGGATGCGCTTGACCAAGCAACCACCGGAATAGTTCCGGAAGGGGCGGTCGGGGCTGGAACCGGCATGATCGCCTATGGCTTCAAGGGAGGTATTGGAACGGCATCACGGACTCTTTCCGCAGAAGAGGGAGGGTACACGGTGGGGGTGCTCGTCAATGCCAACCAAGGGCGACAGTCTGAATTGATGGTAGCCGGCATTCCCGTGGGGCAATTATACAAGGCAACGACAGACCAGTCAGCCGCACTGTTCACAAGCCAGAGCGAGGGTTCCATCATTATCGTGATCGCCACCGATGCCCCTCTCGATAGCCGGCAGCTAACCAGGATTGCCAAGCGAGCAGTAGTCGGATTGGCGAGGACCGGGACGAGCGGCAGACATGGAAGCGGAGATTTTATGCTCGCTTTCTCGACGGCGAACATCATCCCTCATTACCCCCAAAGTGCCACCTATACCATGACCCATTTAGCCGATACTCATATCAATCCACTGTTTACTGCCACCGTCGAAGCCACAGAAGAAGCCATTCTCAATGCATTGACCATGGCGAATACGGTCGTAGGACGAGATGGTCGCAAGGTTGACGCCATCGATCTGAAACGCCTGACGGAGATAATGCAGGGGAAGCACTGATGAGCCACATGGGAAGTCGTACAGGAGATGTGAAAGGCGGATCTCTGTCATCGAAGAGTCACGTCAGGCCGTAGTCATGGTTCGGCTTGCAATTGGAAACACAGGATCGTTATTCTGAATAAATATAATCGGGAGCATACATAGATGAATGATTATCAAATCGGTGGCGCCTTGAAATTGCTGACTGCGGTGGAAAAAACCGAGGCATTCGCCGAATTCCTGAAAACCAGGTTCATGCGGGCGCTTGAATCGGAGGATCCAACGGAAATCCACTACCTCATGGCGCAGATTGATGACTACCACTCATATCTGTGGCGCTACTATAAAAAACTGGCCCAGGAACGGTCTCAACGTATGGACCCGGGAGTGTAACATCCAGGGCTCTGTCACAGGCATGCACACCCAATATCTCCGTGCCCCCAACCATACACAGGGATTCATCATTGCGTATCGCTGCGAGCCTCTCTACACACGCTGATCCGGATGCCGCAGTTCATGAGCTGGTCGGTGTCCTCAAAGAGAAGCTTGGCTCAGTGAGCATTGATCTTGCGTGTCTGTTCTTCTCGGGTCCCCATATCAAGAAGGCTGGCCAACTAGCAGCCGAGACTAACCGATTGCTCAATCCGCGATATCTCGTCGGCTGTAGCGGTGAAGGTATCATTGCTGGGCCGGAGGAGCTGGAAGCCGTTCCAGGTGTGACACTTTGGGTGGCGTCATTACCTGCCGTGACGATCGAGCCTCTTCACCTGTCCTTCTCGTCGACTCAAGACCAATTTCGGATCCATTGCGCACCGCCATCCGATTCCATCGGCGGATCATTCCTTCTCTTTGCCGACCCCTTCACGATGCCCATGCAGGAGGCGTTGAAATTTCTTGATGGGCAGTTTCCCGGAGAACCGGCCGTGGGAGGATTGGCAGGAGGGGGGCACGAGAGCGGAGAAAATCGATTGATTCTCCAAGGTGAAACCTATGCTCAAGGCTTGGTAGGGATTCGGATGTCCGGTCCTGTGGGCATCCGTCCTGTTATATCCCAGGGCTGCAGAATAGTGGGGGAGCGGTTTGTCGTCACCCGAGCAGAACACAATATTATTCATGAGCTCGGTGGAATTCCCGCGCTACAACGGTTACAGACGGTATTTGAGCATCTGTCTGCCAGTGAGAGACGCCAGGCCCATCGAACCTTGCATATCGGTATCGCCATTGATGAGCATCGGGCTCGATTTGGTTCAGGAGATTATCTTGTCCGTAACCTCGTCGGAGCAGACCAAACGACCGGGGCCATTGCAATCGGCGATACGATTCAAGAAGGACAAACCGTGCAATTTCATCTGCGCGATGCACAATCAGCCAGTCATGAACTGCAAAGTCTGTTGGCAGCCGATCGGGCAAGTCATGACCGAAGACCCCTCGGGGCGCTCATGTTTAGCTGCTGTGGGCGCGGTGAGGGATTATTCGGGAGACGCCATCACGATACCGCGGCCATGATGGAACAGTATGGAGATATCCCCGTGGCCGGAATCTTCGCACAAGGGGAAATCGGCCCGGTAGGAGGGAAGAATTTCCTCCATAGCTACACAGCGAGCATGGCCATATTTGAGGGACCCGAAACTCCGACGCAAAGCAGATGAAAGACAGCATATGCTCTATGGGTAAACCGGGGCATGGCACCGCGACAGGTGCAAAGATTCCAATCAGACTTAGCGTGCCGGCGCCTTTACCGGCAATAGGAGGACCATACACCATGGCTGCAGACGAACAGAACGCCGATGCGAAGGAAATCGTAACCGCGTCGGGACTCAAATATATCGATCAAACGATCGGCGACGGAGCAGAGGCAGTAGCAGGGAAAATGGCTACCGTTCACTATACCGGATGGTTGGAAAACGGAACCAAATTCGATAGCTCTGTCGATCGAGGTCAGCCCTTTCCGTTCCCCTTAGGCGCCGGGCGAGTCATCAAGGGGTGGGACGAGGGTGTCCAGGGAATGAAAATCGGTGGAAAGCGACGATTGACGATCCCCCCCGGTCTCGGGTACGGCGCGCGAGGTGCCGGAGGGGTTATCCCACCGAACGCCACATTGATTTTTGACGTCGAACTCCTCGGACTGCAATGACCGTAGTCACAACGATCATGTCCGAACGGCATCACATCGTGGTTGTGATGCCTTGACGGACGTTGTGAGGTCGGACTGTTCTGTATGAAACAGACTTCTTTGATTGCCGAACACCGAACCGCAGGCGCTAAGCTCGTCGACTTCGCTGGATGGGAGATGCCCATCCAGTACAGCGGTGTGGTGGATGAATATCACACCGTCAGAACCAAGGCAGGGCTTTTTGATGTCAGCCACATGGGGCGTATTGTCGTCAGCGGGCCTTCTGCCGGGCAGTTTCTGCAATCCATCACCACCAATGATGTGGCTGCGCTCCCTCCATGGGGCGCGCAGTATTCGATGATATGCAATCATCAAGGTGGGATTAAAGACGATATCTTTGTGTATGCCTTGGGTGATTCCAATGAATATCTTGTCTGCGTCAATGCCTCCAATCGAGAGAAGATTCTGTCGTGGATGCAGGAACAGCATCGCCATTTCCCAGAATGTCGCCTGCAAGACCAATCTGCTCAGGTCGCACAGATCGCGTTGCAGGGTCCGGCATCCAGAGCAATCGTGTCCGCCATGGGGTTATCGACTCTGGAGGAAATGAAGGTCAGAAAATCAGCCAAGGTTATCATTGACGAGGTGCCCTGTCTTGTCGCCAGGACCGGCTATACCGGCGAATTCGGATACGAATTGTACGTGTTCGGGACGCCGGCACCGGTGTGGAACTCCTTATTGGAAACCGGGCGGACATTCGATATCAAACCGGCCGGACTGGGGGCACGTGATCTTCTGAGACTGGATATGGGGTATCTCCTCTACGGCAATGATATCAACGAAGACACCACACCGCTCGAAGCCGGCGTGGAATGGGCGGTCAGTTTTACCAAAGGGGAATTTATCGGGCGTGAGGCCCTGTGGTCACAAAAGCAATCAGGACCGACACGGCGCCTCATTGCATTCGAACTGCTGGAAAAAGGGGTTCCCCGGCATGGGTTCACGATTCTTGATGCAGCAGCCTCGACGTCTATCGGCCAAGTTACCAGCGGGAATCTTTCGCCGATGCTGCAAAAAGGAATTGGAATGGGGTATGTACGATCCAGCTATAGTTCCCCCGGTACCACGATCACCGTGGATATCCGAGGGAAGGCCTTTCCCGCGATGATCGTCAAACCGCCATTCTATAAGAAACCGGTAAGGAGTAAGGAGTGAGGGGTAAGGGGTGAGAAACAGAGAGACAACGGGCGGAGATCGTCTGTGAGCAGGAACATCTATACCGGAAAAGTCGTGACCCTGAACATCGATCGAGTCGCGTTGCCGAACGGGGCAACAGTCGACCTTGAAACAATTCGACATCCTGGTGCCGCCGCTGTCGTTCCCCTGAAAGACGATGGAACCGTCATCTTGATTCGACAGTTCCGTCATGCCGCCGGCGGTTTCATATATGAGGTACCGGCAGGTAAGCTCCACCCCGGAGAAGATCCCGTACATTGTGCATCAAGGGAGCTGGAGGAAGAGGTCGGTTATCAGGCATCATCGTTTGAGCTCCTGACCAGTATCTTTACGGCGCCGGGATTTGCCGATGAGGTGATTCATGTCTATAAGGCCACAGGACTCACGAAGGGGCGGCAGCAGTTAGATCCCGACGAAGTCTTGGAAGTGATCGAGATGCCACTCGAAGAGGCGGTGGCAAAAATCGAGGACGGGACAATCCGAGATGCCAAAACGATTGTGGGGCTCCAAACCGTCTATATCAAAAAAACACGAACATAAAAAACGCAGGGGACTCCCACTCTAGGTGAGAGTCCCCGTAACCTTATCTTGTCGGACGAAGAAAGACTTACTTGCCTTCCTCGTCTTTCTTCTTCTTGTCGAATGTTTGATCGAAATGGCCGCCGTCGTCTTTCTTTTTCTTCTCGGCGTATACCACCACCACGTCTCCACCCTTCTTCTCATCCTTCTTCTTGCCCGCGAACGCCGGTGCAGTAAAGGTCACAGCAACTGCCACAGCCAATATCGCCATCAACATATGCTTCATAATGGGTACCCCCTCTGAGAGAATGATAGAAGTGAAATTGATGTGCCGGTCATTCGGCATGTCGTCTCTCCTCTGAGCAAGCCTGGTGCCGTGCAGATCCACAGAAGTCTATTCCCGCAACACATAAATAATTCAGCAAGTTACGAGATTCCTCTCATGAAGCGGCGAAGGAAATATCCTGCAAGGCCCTGTGGCGGAATGGTCGAGCCGTAACGAAACTGCCTCAACGTACGGAGGGCCTTTATGTGTACAGGGAAGGTCCGACATGTGATGGTCTTGAGGGGGCCGTATCACTACTATCCCTATTTCGTGTCGGAGGGAGTGTATTGGTTGAAGACACAAGAGGGGTTACGACTGGTCGGCTGTGGGCCTCCATAAGCGATCCGGTGTAGAGCAGAAAAACCGAAGGGCGTTGAGCAGGACATATCATTCGTTCTGCAAAGAAGTCAGTGCACAGGCACGGCCATTCATGCTATGGTGCGGTCCCTGTGCGTCTCGTCATTCGTAAAACGTCAAACACTATTCAACTCTGCGTATGCGGTCG
>JAOUPN010000418.1 GCA_029879905.1 Nitrospira sp.
ATCGAGAATGGAATGGGTTTGTCGGATGATCAACCGGTTCAGTGCGGTATTTTTCACCAAAAGACAGTGACTTTTGATGTTCACCGACGATGGGACAATGTCGATCAGTTCAGCGAGGTAAGAGCTTCCGCCAACTTCTTCAAGTTGCCCCTTCTGGCCTAGACGGCTTGTTAATGTAATATTGTCGATCGATTCTCCGCATTCGGCCAGATCGAGCATCGCACGATAGATGCGCTGGTGTCGTGTTGAGTAGAAATCCTCAACGGCTAAGTATTCACGCGTAGTCTCCAATGTTGCAAAGTCCAAAAGCACAGAGCTGAGAACAGCCTGTTCGGCTTCTGGCGCTGCTGGGAGTATGCGGGGTAGGTCAAGCGTAGCCCCGTTCATGATTGGCCTCCTGCCGATTCCTGAGAACCTGTCGGTCGGCGCAACGCCGCCAAGACTTCTGAACGACGGAATCTCACACCGGTACGTTTGGGGCCAACATGGTAGGAGGGGATGATGCCCAGCTTGGCCATCTTATACAAGGATCCTCGTGGCAACCCATCCCCCTCAAAAGCCGATGCTTTCTCTAGGGGTTCATTATCATTTCCTGTTTTCTCGTGTGGCATTGGTAAACCTCCCAGTTGTTAGCGCCGCACCATACGGCCTGTTGGGAGGCACACTACGCCACGTTATACAGGTGCGCATCCGCCCTGCATGCAGAGCGGATACTTTATCTGGCAGAACAGTAGTGATGGCTCAGGCCAAGCGGGAATACCACAGACTAGCTGTTGAGGACATGAAGGGGGTCGCTACTAGTGAAGTCAGGTTGGCGCGGAACGGCGTGGCAGGGATTGCGCAGGCCCCTCGTCACGATCGAGGCTAAACTAGCGGAACTGATACAGGCGAAGAAGGCAGTATGAAGCAGCCATGGGGACCGTTCAGGAGATTTCAAGGGATATCCCGCCAATTTTGGGAGGGTTGAGCGCCTGGGATGGGCGAGCGTTCTTTTTCCTGTCATCCAAGATCAATTCGTAGATCGTGCGATAATCGATGGTTTCCCCATGTTTCAACAGATACAAATCGTAGACCTTATTCGCTGCCTTGGCCGCAGATTTCGGTTGGTCAACGATGTTGCGATAGCAATCAAGCACCTCTTTCTTCACGGCATGGGTTCCCCTCGCCTCATGGCTGACGTTTGCTTTCTGGGCTGCTATGTAACTAGTTACTTTATTCACTCCGGCCATAGCTACGGCTGCTCCTAACGACCTAGCCGCACTATTAAAGTGGTCGATGAAATCTTCAATGCGCCCTTGGCTTAATGCATCATCGGCCTTCTCTGTAGCGGCGGTAGCGGCAAATAGGTTCCCCAGGGAAAGCACAGAGAAAACATACTTAGGCGCTGTCCGTGTTGGGGGCAGGGAGAATCTTTCGTTTCCAGAGTTGTCTATTTCTATGTTTATGGTTATTGGCTTTCGAGCTGTCGCATTTTTCTTAATCTTGGGAGATTGTTGCGGTATCAGATGCTTTGCCATGAGGTCTCTAATTTCCTTGCATTGCTTACGAAATTGTAGAATTAGTGCATCTGGCACCTTCGCGGGTAGGGTTCGAGGGGCTGAGTTTTTGTGTTTGTCCTGATCCATAGTCCTACTGGTAGCCTCCAGGTAGCTGAAATGGTTATGCCTTCAAGAGCAACATGACTCTGGATAGACGCCGCCGACCATTCTCGCCCCCCCCCCTCTGTCAGGGTTTCAGTCATAGTGCGTACATAGCGCACGAAATGAGTCGGCACAACAGCAGGCCTCAGGGCGATACGGGGGGATACGTCTTGCGCTCTTCAGGGTGTGATGCCAAACAGAGCTGCCGGAGCCGTAGTTCCTTTATCGTCACGATTCTTGTCACGGTTCGTCTCCCAAAAGCGTCATGGTCAGGGGGTAGCACAGGATGACAAGGGAAGCAATAGCAAAACACAGCAGCAGGCTGCAAATTCCTTGCTAGACTTGCTCTATCTTCATCTCTCTCCTAAAATTCGGATCCTTGTGAGGTTCCCATGCAGTTTACTATCCGACCCTGCCGGCGCATTCCCGTGTGCTGTCCTGTGACCTGCCAGCACGGTAACTCGAAAGGGTATGGGACCGTTCAGAATCTTTCCCGTATGGGCTGGCAATTCTCCGGTAACCTGCCATTGCGAGAGGAGAAAACTAGAAAACCGCAGGTCAAGGCTGTTAAACGAGATATTCCCCCATCCAGGCAGCAAATCAGCTAATCCCGGATCAACCTAACCTGCTAGAGTCTGTGAATCTGCAATTCGCTGCCTTAGGCGGGAAAATTTGGGTTGGCGCTGTCTTCCTTGTCTATTTTCATGACGACACTCAGCCAAAAACTCCCAATTCCGTTCTGGATGAGGGTATCAGTTGTACACACATCAGTGTACCAATAGTTGTCGCGAATACGACGTGCCAGAGAGGCCTGAGCGTGTCCCTATCGGGGATCGGATCGCTCCAATGCCTTGAGTCTGATGGGTGTCAGGTGCGGCTCACGGAAGAGCTGACACCATTGACGATGACAACCGGGATGCGACGAAGCCAAGCAACCGGCACGCTGAGGGGGGATGTCGTCGTTTGAGATCTCGCCCCCTTTGTAGAGTACAGAGGCACAATGGCCTGCACTCTCTTGACCGAAGCCTTCGAGATTGGCGACCCCCTTGCTTTGTACTTCCTATCACATCTCGCTGAGCCTCGCGCTTGCTCTCCCACTAAAGGAAGCCCTCAGCTACGGTTGCATGCACTGCCAGTACGACCTTGACGCTTCGCCAGTACACAATCTGTTCGCACCGGCTAGATCAACGCAGGAATGCCACATCGGAGGAATTCTAGTTTCGCCAGTGTCCTCGTTGAACTCCCACGACGGTTCCCTCTCTCCAGAGCATACTGATTTGGCTTGTCGCCGTTGCTCAGCCGCATCACATCTATTGAGGTCTGTCCGATATATTCGCAAACAGTCTATAGGGTCTGGGCCAGGCTCATTATAGCTACCACCGCCTGCCGGCCATCCGCCGCCGCCGCCGCCGCCGCCGCCACCGCCGCCACTGCCGCCGCCACCGCCGCCGCCACCGCCCGTAGGACACTCCATGCACGAACTAAACTCCGCTGAA
>JAOUPN010000092.1 GCA_029879905.1 Nitrospira sp.
ACGCATCGTTCCCATCTCGATCCTGAATTTCGGGTTGCGCGTTTCGACTGGCCAGCTGTAAGGGTAAAGGTACAAGGTCCAAGTTCCGAGTTTTTGTGGCTCGAACGAGAAACCCGAAACTCCTGACGATGAACCGTGCGAGACATGCTCTACCAGCGACGACGGTCGGCCTGATCGATATTGTGGGAAAGGCTGCCGGAAATACGGCGGGCTAGCCGGCAAGAAGTCGGCGCATGTCGTCGATCGACAATCGCCGAAATTTTCGACCAGGACGGTTGCGATCCAATACCGCAGCCTCCAGTCCTTCCGAGGATAATTTGAGATTCGTCGTACGTTCGAGTGCCGACACACACAGGTTCAAGGCGGATTCCAGCGTCGGCGGCGACTGCGAGCCTGTCTCCTTCAAAGCCCCCTGCACGGCCTCTGCCTTGCCTCCGATCACCGCAACGTTCTTTTCGTCGATAATGCTCCCGTCGAATGAAATCCGGTAGATTTCATTCGGGTGGTCGTTACCGCCGACCTGCACCACAAGAATCTCCACTTCCAGAGGTTTGATCTCTTGGCTGAAAATCGTCCCGAGACTTTGAGAATACCCGTTCGCCAGAGACCGGCCGGTGACATCCTCACGGCTATACATAAACCCCTTCAGATCGGCATGCCTGATACCGGCTTTTCGCAAATTTTCGAATTCACTGTATTTCCCGGCCCCGGCAAACGCGATATTGTCATAGATCTCGGAAACCTTGTGCAAAGAAGCACTGGGGTTGTCCGCAGTCAACAGCACTCCGTCTACATACTCCATGGCAATGATCGAACGGCCTTTGGCGATGCCCTTTTTGGCATACTCAGCCTTATCCTGCATCATCTGTTCGGGAGAGACGTAATAGGGCATCGGCATGGTTACGCCTCTCTCGAACGACGTGTTGCAATCAGACCGTCATAGGCCGATCTGATGGCGTCGTCGGCCACATCCGTGATTCCCTGCGCATCGACACATTTGGCGGTCGGATAAATCCCACGCACAAGATCAGGCCCTCCGGTCCCCACATCGTCGTCGGCGGCGTTGTAGAGGGCCGTCAATGCCAATTTCAGTGCGTCCTCTTGGGACAAGTGTCGTCGAAAATGCTCCCGCATGGTGTTACGGGCGTCTTTTCCGCCGGAGCCGATCGCATGGTAGTCCGACTCCTCATACCGGCCTCCGGCAAGATCGTATTTGAAAATACGCCCTTCGGCGCGCTTGAGATCGTACCCCACATAGAGCGGCATCACCACAAGCCCCTGAACCGCCAACGGTAAGTTGGCCTTCACCATCTGGCCGAGCTTATTGGCTTTGCCCTCACAGGAGAGCGGCATGCCTTCCAATTTCTCGTAATGTTCCAGTTCTGTTTGAAACAGTTTGGCCATCTCAATACAGGGACCCGCGGCCCCGGCGATCGCCATCGCGGACCATTCGTCGATCTTGAACACTTTCTCGATGCGGCGATCGGCGATTTGAAATCCCTCCGTGGCCCGCCGGTCACCGGCGATGACCACTCCCCCACGGTATTTGATCGCCAAGACAGTCGTGGCATGAGGCATCGAAAGGTTCCCGCCTTGACGCCCCTGGTCCGTCGTCGCGACCGACATGGAAGACACACCACCTTGTCCGCTCAACATCAACCCCGGATGGTGTGTCGAAATAAAATCGAAAAAGCTGGAGTCATCATGATTGGGAAGGTACGGCAACTTCATAGACGATCATCCCTGAAAATCATCTCGCGGCGTATCAGCAGGATGCTCAAAACTGCCAACGTTCTCACCCGCCCAAGCCAGGCGCACCACGACCCGCCTCTCTACAGGCAAGACCGCAGCGAGCGAAACCGAGTAGGCTGAGGCGGAGGTCAAGGCTGAGCGCGGATTCGCTCAACCTTAGCCTCAACCTTGTCCTTCATAAAGCCGGCGAATCTTTCACCACCTTGCTATGCCTTAAGTTTCTCAATCAATGCATCAACGGTATCGACCGTATCCAACAAGTCGCCGGTCAACGCCTGCGTCCCACGATGAGGATCCATCAACGGTACTTTCTTGACGGTCGTATTGCCCACGTCAAAGAGCACCGATGTCCAACTGGCACCGTAAAGGGACTTGGCGAACTTGCTCGCACAACGTCCGCGAAAATATGCGCGTGTGCCCGGCGGCGGAGTGAATTCCGCCCGTTCGATCTCTGAAGCTTGGATGATAGGCTCGATGTGATGGCCGCGCTCCAACGTATAAAATAATCCTCGCTCCGGCCGGATATCATGATATTGGAGGTCCATCAGCTTCATGCGGGAATCATCCCAGCCGCACCCCTTGCGATCCATATAGGACTCGATCATGTGGCGCTTGGCCACCCAATCCAATTCTCTCACCAGCAAGCGAGGATCATGCTCAAGCTGATCAAGCACCGCCTCCCATCGCGCCAGGACGTTTTCCGTCTCCTGTCCATAGCCATGGGCGGCATAGAAATCCGTTGCAGCCCGTAAATAAGCCCGTTGAATCTCCACCGCCGTCGTCGGACGACCACCGGCCAACTTGACCGTCCCCTTCATTTCTAAATCCCGCGACACCTGCTTGAAGGCCCGAAGTGGCTCCTCAAGCTCGATCTGCGGCAATTCAGCACCGGCCTCCAGCAGATCCAGCACGATGTCCAGCGTCCCCACCTTCAAATAGGTAGACACCTCGGCCATATTGGCATCACCGGCAATAACATGAAGTCGGCGATACCGCGCATGATCCGCATGGGGCTCATCCCGCGTATTGACGATCGGCCGTTTGACCATGGTGTTCAGATCAACCAGACATTCGAAGAAATCGGCGCGCTGGGAGATCTGGTACTCCGCCGGGCTGGTCTGGTTTTCAGCCCCGACCTTTCCGGCACCGGCGAAAATCGGCCTAGTTACAAGAAACGGCGTCAATACACGCACGATACTGTCGAACGGCACGGTCCGCGATACGAGATAATTTTCATGATAGCCGTAGCTGTTGCCCTTGCCGTCCGAATTATTCTTATAGAGGAGGTACTGTTCACGCCCCATCAAGCGGGTCATTTCCCGAAGACTCTGCGCGAGAATCCGTTCTCCGGCCCGTTCAAACGCCACGATCTCACGAGGCGTTGAACATTCCGGCGTCGAGTATTCCGGGTGCGCACCGTCGACATACAAACGCCCGCCGTTCGCCAAGACTTTATTGAGCTGTCGGTTGTAATCCGGATTCGGGCGTTCACGCTCCCCGTCGACCTCGAATCCCCTGGCATCCAAGAGGGGGTTTTCGTGTTCGTAATCCCAAATCGCGGGCGGAGCAGGGAGCCCCGTATAGTGCCCGATCACGGCAATCGATCCGGATACGGGATCGGAAGCAGACCCATCTTTTGCCGCAATACCGAATTCGGTTTCCGTACCCATTACACGCGGACGGCTGTTCGGTGTCTGTTTTTGCATAAAATAGGGTTAGAGATAGTGACCCGTGGTAACCGTTTCAATTTGACGAGACTCTCCGGAACCTCCGCTGATCGTGCGGATATGCACGATCTTTTCACCTTTTTTTCCTGCGATTTTCGCCCAATCATCCGGATTGGTCGTGTTCGGCAAATCTTCGTGCTCTTTGAATTCTTCACGGATCGCGCGCACCATATCATCCGCACGGAGACCGCTGCCTTCTTTCGCGATCGCCCGTTTGACGGCGAACTTCTTCGCGCGCGACACGATCCCTTCGATCAACGCGCCGCTGGCAAAATCTTTGAAGTACAACACTTCTTTCTCACCGTTGGCATAGGTGACCTCGATGAACTTATTTTCTTCGCTGGTGGCATACATGGTCTCGACGGTCAATGAGGTCAACCGCTCCACGAACGCCAGCCGATCACCGCCGTGCCGCTCGATCTCATCCTGGGCAAAGGGAAGATCCGACGACACATATTTGGAGAAAATATCGCGGGCGGCGACGGCATCCGGTCGCCCCACCTTGACTTTCACATCCAACCGTCCGGCACGCAGAACCGCGGGATCGATCAAATCCTGCCGGTTGCTGGCACCGATGACGATGACGTTTCGCAGACGCTCCACTCCATCGATCTCGGACAAAAATTGCGGAACGATCGTCGACTCGATATCGGAAGAAATCCCGGTTCCTCTTGTCCGGAAAAGCGCATCCATTTCATCGAAGAACACGATCACCGGATGACCGTCTTCCGCACGTTCCTTCGCTTTTTTAAACACCTCCCGCACCTGCCGTTCCGACTCGCCCACATACTTATTGAGTAATTCAGGCCCTTTGACATGGAGGAAATAACTCCGAATCTCCTTGCCCGACCGGTCACCCAACTTTTTCGCGATCGAATTCGCCACGGCTTTGGCGATCAGTGTTTTCCCGCAACCCGGCGGACCGTACAACAACACCCCTTTCGGTGCGCTCAGTTTGTATTCGGCAAACAGGTCCGGATAGAGAAACGGTAACTCCACCGCATCACGCACTTGATCCAATTCCCTCTGGAGCCCACCGATATGCGCATAATCGACATCCGGCACTTCTTCTAGAACCAATTCTTCCGATTCGGACTTCGGCAACTTCTCGATCACATACCCGGAGCGGGGATCGTATAAAAGATGGTCGCCGACGCTCAGCCGCTCATCAAGCAACTGCCCGCCCAGCTCCGCGACTTTTTCCTCATCGAAATGCAGTGTCACCAGCGCCCGAGAGCCTTCCAAGACATCTTTGAGGCGCACCACTTCGCCTTGGCTGTCGAACCCCTTGGCCTCGATGACGTTCAACGCCTCGTTCAGCACGACTTCCTGCCCCTTTTGCAATCGGGAGTTCTTGACGCCGGGATGGAAGCTCACTTTCATTTTCCGTCCGGAGACAAAGACATTACCGGTCCCGTCTTCGTTCAAACCGGAAAAAATCGCATACGTCGAGGGCGGCGCAGTGAGTTTATCTACTTCGGCCCGCAGCGCTTCAATTTGCTCCTTGGCATCGTGAAGCGCACCGGCCAGCTTCTCATTCTGTTTTGTGGCAAGATCGAGTTGATGACGTGAGTGATACAGCAGACGGATCTCTTCCTCCAGAGACTGAATCTGAACGCGAAGCTTCTCGGCCTCTCGGGCCTGTTCTTCTTTTTTCTGAATCATGTCCGTATCGCTCTCGGACAACCGCTTCGTGATCTTCTTGACGGAATCTCGGAGGGACGTGAGCCGGGCTGACCGATCTTTTCTGTCTTTCATGTGCGGCGCTCGATGATTCGCCTGCAACGATGATTAAGAGCAAGTTCGTATACGCGTGTCGGGATTCTAACACCCGACCTAGGGGTGGTCAACTACAGGAGAGGATTGCGCACATCGCATCACGCACACCGGAGACCGTCACGACATCAGCTGCGTCAACAGATCATGCGTCGACTCGACCACGTCATGTCGCGAAAGAATTGCGCCGATGACGGCGACGCCATGCGCGCCGGCTCGGCGCACATCGGTCACCGATTGAGCAGTGATGCCGCCGATGGCAAATACCGGAACGGCCGATGCCCGACACACCTCCGCCAGTTTCTCCAAGCCGAAGGGGGATCCGAAGGGCCGCTTCGACGGCGTATCGAAGACCGGACCAAATACGACATAGTCTGCGCCCTCTCGACCCGCGTCACGCACTTCAGCAAGAGAATGCGTAGAGACTCCGATCAGCCGATCACGTCCGATCATTCGTCGAACGGCAGAAACAGGAAGACTGTCGGACCGAAGATGCACACCGGGCAAATCCAACGCGAACATAAGATCGACGCGATCGTTGATGATCAAGGGCACGCCGCACGGCTTCGTGATTGCATGAATCTCTCCGGCAAGCTGCAGCAAGTCTCTGGTCGGCAGATCACGTTCGCGCAGTTGAACCGCGGGGAGCCCGGCATTGATGGCTTGGCGAAGAAGCGAAGGAAGAGAACGACCACCGGTTTGAGTCCGGTCGGTCACCAACAAGAGACGAAAGTCAACGGATGCCATGGGCGAAGCAGATAAGGAGTGAAGAGTAAGGAGTAAGGGGTGTGCCGTAGGAAATGAGAAAATTCATGAGCCGTTCTTTTTGACTCTTCGCACGTTACCGCTCACTCCTCACCCTTCACCCCTCACTGATTTTAGAGCATGCCTTCGATCGGACTACTGGCCGTCGCATACAATTTTCTGGGAATACGACCCGCCTTATACGCCAACCGTCCTGACCAGACCGCATATTTCATCGCTTCCGCCATGGCAATAGGATCTTGTGCTCCGGCAATTGCCGTGTTCATCAATACCGCATCGGCGCCGTACTCCATTGCCAAGGCCGCATCGGATGCCGTCCCCACACCGGCATCGACGATCACCGGCACGTTGACGGCCTCCATAAGAATTTTGAGGTTGTACGGGTTTCGGATACCCAAACCGGAACCGATCGGCGCCGCCAACGGCATGACCGCCGGGCAGCCGATATCCACCAGTTTTTTGGCCACGATCGGATCATCATTCGTATAGGGCAGCACGATGAATCCTTCCTTGATGAGAATCTTGGCCGCCTCGATCAGACCGGCCGTATCCGGGAATAAGGTTTTTTCATCGCCGAGCACCTCAAGCTTGACCAGATCGGACACACCGGCCGCGCGAGCCAATCGAGAATACCGCACCGCATCCTCCACGGTATAACAGCCGGCCGTGTTCGGTAAAATCGTATACTTCTTGGGATCGATGTAGTCGAGCAAGTTTTCTTTCGAGCGATCGGTAATATTGACGCGGCGTACCGCGACGGTCACGACCTCGGCACCTGAGACTTCGATGGCCTTTTGTGTTTCCACGAAATCTTTGTACTTACCCGTTCCCACCCAGAGGCGGGACGTGAACTCACGTCCTGCTATGATCAGTCGATCGTCACCCATAATCTCCTCTTCCTATCTTCTTCCAAATGATCCGCCGCCGATAAAACTCAAAATCTCCACCCGATCCCCGTCCTTCAGCATCCGCTGTCCGAATACCGCACGATCAAGAATTTCAAGATTGACCTCGACCGCCACCCGTTCAGTCGTAATCTCCAAGTCTTTCAAGAGATCAGCAACCGTTGCGTCGGCGTGACAATCACGACCCTCGCCGTTGACCTGGACTCGTATCATCTCCGACATAGGCCATCATCCTATGAAACACGAATTCCTCTTGTCAATCAAAGCCCCTTGCAAAGCCTCTTGCTCAAAAGACCTGCTACGACGCACAATAGGCCTATATGGATCATCATTATGCACGAACATAACCGACAACTGGCAACCCTCTTCCGATCGATGGCCGATCTTCTGGCCGCCCAACGGGCCAATCCCTATCGAGTCCGAGCCTATCGGCACGCGGCAGACGAGCTCTTGGCGCTTGAAGAAGACGTCGCATCCATCACGCAACGTGGTGAACTGGAGACAATCGAGGGGGTCGGAAAAGATTTGGCCGCAAAAATCAGGGAATTTCTTGAGACCGGCGCGATTCGCGCCTATGAGGAATTGAAAACCCCGTTACCACAGGAGGTCAAGGATTGGGCGACATTGCCGGGACTCTCCGATTCGCTCGTTACCTACCTCTACTTCCGCCTCGGAATCAGGACGATTCCCGATCTTGAGCAGCTGATCCGATCCCACCTCCTTCGAACCCTACCGGGCTTTACAGGATCAGAGGAACAGCTCCTCCGGGCGGTGCAACAACTCAGTCCGCACACATCTCCTCCTCAGCCATAAGCCGTTCACCCGCCTTCGCAGGAGGCCACGGCTGCTTGGCCTTCGAAGCCGAGCGGATTCGGCGAAGTAGGCGCAGGGCGTGGGGCTCCACGAAGGAGTCCCCTGGCTGCGATCTCACTCCTGAGACCGAAGCTCAGAGTCACGTGTTTCCGGAATATTCTGGTCTATATCCCAAGTCTCGAAACTCGAAACTCGAAACCCTTAACTGTCACCTATATGAGACGGGTTTCATGGACGGGATGCGAGAACAACGGATATGTCATCGGCAGTATCAACAGCAGAGAGACAGTCCTGAGGCTATGCGGCTTGATCCCAAGGAGGAGGCGCGTAAACAGCAATCGCTTGTAACAGGTCTTGTTTCTTGATGGGTTTGGTCAGATGGGCCGTACACCCCGCCGACAGGCTCTTATCACGCTCGGCTTTCAATGCATGGGCCGTCAGAGCGACCACTGCCGTGGGGGAACAGCCTTGCTTTCGCTCCCATTCTCGAATCGCTGCCGTTGCCTGCAACCCATTCATCACAGGCATCTGCATATCCATGAAGACAAGATCGTAGTCGCCTTGATGAAACTTCTCCACCTGCCTCAGCCCCGTTCTCCGCCATGTCGATCACATACGGATTATCTTTTAAAAAGAGTACGACAAGATCACGGTTATCTTCCAAATCATCCACAAGCAAGATTCGAATACGGCGATTCGGAATCGAGGCCTGCGGTTCAGACCGGACCTGAGAAAGCGACTTGGTCACGACATGATCAGCCGGCGGGAGGTAAACGGAGAATTCGAAGCTCGATCCGATACCCACTTCGCTCTTCACGATGATCTGCCCTTGCATCAACTCAACCAACCGCTTGCAGATGGCCAGACCGAGCCCGGTTCCGCCGAACTTTCGGCTGATCGTCGAGTCGACCTGCGTGAATTTTTCAAAGACATCACCCAACTTCTCCTCAGGAATCCCTATCCCCGTATCCACAACCGTGAATCGCAACCGGTCGGGACCATCCGATTCGGTACGAATGATAATATGCCCCTGATCCGTAAACTTGAGCGCATTGCCTACCAGATTCATGAGCACTTGACGAAGACGCATCGGATCCCCGATCACAGCGTCTCCACAACAAGATCAAGCCCCTTGGCATCCGCGCCGGCCAGCATGAGTTGCTTGACCGTCGTCATCACATCGGCAGGGTCAAACGGCGTCGCTTCCAATTGCAGTCGATCGGCCTCGATTTTGGACAGGTCCAGTATGTCGTTGATCAATTCGAGGAGGTGCGTTGCCGCACGGCTGAAGCGTTGGACATAATCTGCCTGTTCGTCGCTGAGCGCCGTCGATAACAGCAATTCCGCCATCCCGTTGATGACATTCAAGGGGGTGCGGATCTCATGACTCATCGAGGCGAGAAAATTACTCTTGGCTTCTGTTGCGGCCAGAGCTTGCTTATGCGCATCGCTCAACTTGAGTTCTGCCGCTTTACGTTCAGTGATATCCACATGGGTCCCGACCATGCGCCGTGCCACCCCGTTCTCACCGCGAACCAGCTTCACGCGCGACAAGATATCGACCCAATGTCCCTCCTTATGCCGCATGCGAAATTCCACTGAAAACGAATCATACTGCCCGGCTATACAATTATTGATGAATTCCTTGGCCCTTGCCTGCCCCTCTTCCTCGGTCAGACGTTCCCAGGATGAAAACTCGTTCGCTAATTCATGGTCCGCATATCCCAACATCGATTTCCAGCTCGGAGAAAAATAGACGGTATTCGTCTCAAGGTTCCAGTCCCACAATCCGTCATTGGCAGCCTGCATGGCGAGGACGAATCGTTCTTCGCTCAGGCGCAACGCCTGTTCGGCAAGCACCTATTCGGTCACATCCTGCACCGTACCGAACGATCGAATCGGGTTGAGAGAGTGGTCGAAATCGGTTCGGCAACACTCGGCCACATATTTCACGCGACCATCCGCCATCAGGAGGCGATGCCGAATGGGATAGGGTGCACGGTTTCGTAGGGAATTGGTGTAGGACCAATTGACCAATTCGCGATCACCCGGGTGGATCGCATCAAGAAAGCCTTGATACGTGTGGTCCAAATGATCCGGGCTCATTTCAGAAATGCGATAGGTTTCGTCGGACCAATTCACTCGGTTCGTCGAAACATCCAATTTCTGACTGCCGATCTTGGCAAGCTGTTGGGCTTCTTTGAGATCCTGCTCGCTCTTACGTAAGTCATCTTCGGCCTGTTTACGTTCGGTAATATCGCGCCACACACAGTGGATCACCGATCGTTCCTGAAGCGTGACGCTCGACCGCGTCACTTCAGCAAAGAACTCCGTGCCGTCCTTTCGTCGATGCACCCACTCGAACCGATGTGGCCCTTCTCTTGTGCTATCTGCATCATACGTTCGGCTTTGTCGTGCGAAACCTCTCCGTCAGGTTGATGCGTCGGAGACAGCGTCGATGGATGCGTGTGTTTGAGAGACTCTGTGTCGGAAAACCCGAGTATGTCGGCCGCAGCTTGATTGCATTCTACAAAATGATGCGCCTCAATAATCCAAACAGGATCGGGAGATGAGTCGAACAGGTGGCGAAATCGCTCTTCCGAAACCCCGCAATTGCACTCGAAGGGCTCGATCTTCCGTAATATCATCATAGATCCCCAAAATGCCGATCACTTCTTGGTCGGAATTCCTCAGCGGCACCTTCGAAGTCCGTACCCAGATGGTCTGGCCGGCGGGTGTGGTTTGCGGCTCCTCATAATTGATTTTGGGTATACCGACTCCATCACCCTCATGTCATCGGCACGGTAGAATTCCGCCTCGTTCGCCCAGTTCATGGAAAAATCATCCTTGCCGATTAGTTCGTCGGATGTTTCTTTCCCGGCATCACCGGCGAACGCCGTATTGCAGCCCAAATAGGTCAACTGCCTATCCTTCCAGAATACACGTACAGGCACCGTGTTAATACGGTCCGCAATACCTCGTTCTGGAGAGACAGTTCCTGGGTGCGTTCTCCCACTCGGCCCCTCACCCGGTTCGTCGTCCCGGTGACCAGGAGCAGGATCGTCCCCGATAGCCCGTTCGCGACAACTCCCCCCACCAGCATCATCTAACTTCCTACACCATGTCGCGCCGCCAAGAACCGTGACTCTGGTGTAATCCGTAACTCGTACTGCCGTCCGCCGAATTGAAGCGTACGTGTCACTTCCGCAACAGCAGACCTGGGTTGGGCCTCTCCATAGATGAGCTGACCCAGTCGACGATCACGGAGCGTCACATTAATCACCCCTTCCACAGCCAAGAACTTCTGCAACAAGTCATCGATCCGCAAAACTGCAAGCACCACCCCGGGAGCATGGGCTCCGCTCCTGATCCGCCGTACGAGAAGGATACCGGCCTGCGATGCTTCTTCCTGAACCAATACCAAGGGTTCGGAGGCCACCGAGTCGCCGGTCCCCAGAGCCTCTACTACAGCTGCCTGGCGGGCCGGATGAGAACCCAAATCAAATCCCATGGCTTTCTCATTGCCGGCGAGCGGTTCGATATAGGTGACCGGATAGAAGACTGACCGATTA
>JAOUPN010000419.1 GCA_029879905.1 Nitrospira sp.
CACAAACAAGCACTTTGTCTTAGCCAACCGGGCTACTCCGTTGGTTGTTGAAACCTCGGGGGGGTACACCATTTATACGCAACAGTTAGAATGGGCGAATGATACCAAGCAAATTTCCAGTGAGGGGCCCGTCAGAATTGTCGGCCATGGCGTCGAGGTCACCGGACGTGGATTACTCGGTAAACTGGGCTCTGAAGAATTTGAGGTGTTGCAAGATGTACGTGTGGCTCTTCTGCCTATTTCTTAGTGCGGAATTTTTGGGAACCCCGATGAGCGCCCACAGCGCCGCATCACCAGCGGCAAAAACCCAAGGTAACGCGGCGTCCGTCCCGACCACCATTACCTCGAACAAGATGACTGTTCGCAATCAGGTCAATCAGGCGATCTTTGAAGGGGCGGTGGTGTTGACGAGAGGCCCTCTCATCGTGAAGTCCGACAAAATGATCGTCTTCTTTCAGGCTAAATCCAAGGAGAGAGGGAAGACCGAAGGAGCGCATCAGGAAGAGGATCGAGGGACTATGTCATCACCGTCAAATCGATCGCTCGAAAAAGTAGAGGCAATCGGGCAAGTCAAGATTACTCAGGAAAATGGTCATGCGACATGCCAAAAAGCCGTCTATTTCAATTCGGAAGAAAAGATCGTGCTGACCGGAGATCCGGTTGCGTGGGAAAAGGGCACCAGAGTCAGCGGAAAACTCATCACTATTTTTCTGGCTGAAGAAAGAAGCGTGGTGGAGGGAGATTCCCATGTCCGAATCGACGGAGATGAACAGGGGAGACCATGACGCAGACATTTTCTATCGGCAAAGGACAGCATCACGGATCCACCGACGTATCTCCCGGGCAATGTCTGCAGGCCCGCGGACTTGTGAAAAGTTTTCGAGGCAGAAAAGTTGTCAAAGGTGTGGCAATCGAGGTGAGCGCCGGTGAGGTCGTCGGGCTGTTAGGCCCAAATGGAGCCGGGAAGACGACCATCTTTGATATGATGGTTGGGTTGTGCCCTCCCGACGAAGGCCAGATTACGTTGAATGGAGAATCCATTACCGAACTTCCAATGTATAAACGGGCGAAATGCGGAATCGGGTATTTACCTCAGGAATCATCGGTTTTTCGACGATTATCGGTCGAAAATAATGTCCTGGCGATTCTTGAAATGCTGGGGTATGCTCACGAAGAACGTCAGCGTCGAGTTGATGCCCTTCTGCAAGATCTCGACCTTCTTCACATCCGAGGGAGTATGGCGTATGCTCTTTCTGGAGGAGAGCGCCGCCGATTAGAAATTACACGAGCGTTAGCCATGACTCCCTCGTTCATGCTATTGGATGAGCCATTCGCCGGTATCGATCCCATTGCCGTGGCTGATATTCAACAGATTATCAGACGGTTGCGAGACAAAGGCATCGGGATCTTAATTACCGATCATAATGTCCAGGAAACGCTTTCAATTGTCGACCGTGCCTACATCATCAATGAAGGACTCATACTTGAATCGGGTTCACCGGAAGCCATTGTGAAAAGTGAAACTGCCAGAGCAGTCTATCTCGGAGAACGGTTCAAATTGTAATGAGACCAAAGGCTATCTACGATGAAATTGCGTCTTGATTTAAAGCTGAGTCAAAAACTCATCATGACGCCGCAGTTGCAGCAGGCAATCAAGTTACTGCAATTGTCTCGTCTTGAATTGCAGCAAAGCTTGTCGCAGCAGCTTCTTGAAAATCCCTTATTGGAAGAAACTCAGGCCGAGTTGGAGGAGAATGAAATCGCCGCATCCGGCGAAAGGGAAGAGGGATCTCAACCCATTTCAGGAACAGAACCATCAGACGAAGGGAAGGGTACACGGGAGGAACAAGGAGCGCCGGAAGAATTCACGGCCTCTGGGTGGGAAGAGTATTTTGGAAGTGATAGGCGAGTGGGCGATTCCGAAAGATATTCCTCCTCCCAAGACGAGTTTCCCTCCTATGAACAAACCGTCGCAAAAGCGCAGTCACTCGAGGAACACCTTCTCTGGCAGTTGTCCTTATCAGGACTCACTGAGAGGGGGAAAGCGCTTGCGCGGTTGCTCATCGGTAATCTCGACGACGATGGGTATTTGCGGATGCCCATGTCGGAGGTTGTGGCGGGAACGGATTTTACAGAAGTTGAAGCCGAGTCGGCACTTCGGGACATCCAAACATTCGATCCTACCGGAGTCGGGGCAAGAGATCTTTCGGAGTGCCTCATTCTGCAGCTCGGACACTTGGGGCGTAACCCCATGGGATCACTCGGGGCACGACCAGGAGCGTTGAAAGGCTCTGTCGTTGAGTCCGTTATCCTTCATCATCTGAAAGATCTAGAAAAGAAACAATATGCGAAAATAGCCAAAGCCTTGAATGTGACCGTGGAAGAAGTCTTCCAAGCGACAAAAATCATTGAGGGGCTGGAACCCAAACCGGGAAGGCCGTTCGTCAATACGCAAAACTATGTTATCGTGCCCGATGTCTTTGTGGTCAAGGATGAGGGGGAATGGCTCGTTCTTTTGAACGACGACGGTCTCCCTCGTATGCGAATCAGCCCATATTACAAACAATTAATGGGGGCCGGACAGGGAGACTCGCCTGAAACTAAAGCCTACATGGATGAGAAAATGCGGGCCGCCCAATGGGTGATTCGAAGCATTGAACAGCGGAATAAAACGATCGTCAAGGTTGTCTCAAGTATCGTGAAGTTTCAGGAGCAATTCTTTGAGCATGGGGTTCAATATCTGAAGCCCTTGGTCCTTAAGCAGGTGGCCGAGGACATCGGGATGCATGAGTCCACGATTAGTCGTGTCACAGCCAATAAGTATATGTATTGTCCTCAGGGGATGCTTGAGCTGAAGTTCTTTTTTAATGCGGGATTGCAACGGGCCGATCAACCGTCCGATATGCATTCGTCCGTCTCGGTTCGAGAAATGATCAAGAAGATGGTTGCGGAGGAAGACTCGAAGCGCCCCTTAAAAGATGAGGAAATTGCCGCCCGTCTCCGTGATCAACAAGTCCTGATCGCGAGGCGGACGGTTGCCAAGTATCGAGCAGAAGAAAATATTCCGTCGGCGAGCCAGCGCAAACGATTTTTCTAGGAGAACAATACTTTTTTGAAAGGTCGGAGGAACAC
>JAOUPN010000420.1 GCA_029879905.1 Nitrospira sp.
GAGGAATTGCTGAAGGAAAAGAAGCCAGGCTTGGCTGGGATACATGTCGGTTCAGTTTAATAAAAGTAGGTAGATATGTGTGGAGAGGTCGCCGCTGGCTAAGGCAGCGGTCAGCTTACTGACCGTGGTGGGTCACACCACCCGGGGGTTCGAATCCCTTCCCTCTCCGCCATTCTCTTATTTCTCATTGCTCGATAGTATTAGGGGGCATTATAGCGAATAGACGGTGTGGAGATTGCGTGATGAATGTCGGTGGTCATGAGGTGAAAATATCAGGGAGTGTGATTCGCGTTGCGGCTCTTTCGGCCGATACGTATGAGTTTGTGGATGAGCCCGAGCTGGCGCTCGATACGCTTAGAACGTGTAACGAGCATATTGATCTCTTTACGTTCATGCAGCGGTTGCCAGACACCTCTCCCAAGTATGGTTACCCCATGGAATGGGATAACCTCGCCGTACTTCCAATATCGACGTTTGATCATTGGTGGAAGGAGCAGATTGGTTTTAAGGCGAGAAATAAAGCCAAGCAAGCGGAAAAGAATGGCGTGGTCATTTGTGAAGTCCCATTCAGTGATGCACTGGTACAAGGAATATGGGAGATCTACAACGAATGTGAAATTCGTCAAGGGAAACGATATCCCCACTATGGAAAAGATTTGGCGACAGTTCACAGAATGAGCGCAACCTTTCTTGACCGTAGTGCCTATCTTGGCGCCTATTACGAAGATCGTTTGATTGGGTTTGCGAAGCTACATTGTGATGCAACGCGAACTCAGGCCGGTTTGACTCACCTTCTGTCATTGGTAGAACACAGAGATAAGGCTCCGACGAATGCCTTGGTGTCGAGAGCTGTACGATATTGCGCGGAACACAAGGTTCCGTATCTGGTGTATTCGAGATTCAACGATGGAAAAAAAGAATGGGATAGCTTGATGGATTTTAAGGAACGTAACGGTTTCGCGCGGGTGAATTTGCCACGGTACTATGTTCCTTTAACAAGGTGGGGGGCTATGGTTTATCGCCTGGGTTTACATAAACGGCTTGTCGACCGTATTCCGGAGCCGGTCCTTGCCAAGCTGAGATCGATTCGCAAGAATTGGTATAGCCGGAGGTCACAGGTGCTCTCGGTATAGGATCCGAGGTTTGGAATATTCACTCATAATGATACACATACACAGGAAATGATGCATGGCTACCGATAAGGCGTCACGACATATTTCGTTCGACTGTCGATTCTTCGTGGGTGATCGGCCCTGCAGTTACCATAAGTCCAGTGGCGTGCTCTGCCCTTGTGATCATTACCAGAAGGTCGAAGAGCGCATTCTGATCATCAAGCTGGATGCAATCGGTGATGTGTTGCGCACCACGGCCTTGCTTCCCCCTCTGGCGGAGGCACATCCGCAGGCTTCTGTGACATGGATTACCAGGCGTGAGGCGCGCCCGTTGCTGGAACGGAACCCCTACATCTCAGAAGTCATTGAGTATGGACCGGATGCGCTGCTGCAGTTGAACGTACGAGAATTTGACTGGGTGATCAACCTCGATGCAGGCAAGACCAGCGCGGCGTTGGCCGCGGCTGCTCAGGCTCCAGAGAAGGACGGATTCATCCTAGACCCTACAGGCTATGTTCAGCCGACCAATAATGCGGCGCGTGTCTGGCTCGAAATGGGTGTGTTCGATGATTTGAAGCGGCAGGGAACAAGGCCCTATCAAGACATGATGGCCGACATCATCGGTCTGTCAGGGAAACCGCATCGGTATGTCTTGCAGCTGACGGATGCGGAGCGAGAAGAGGGAAGACAACATTTGGAGCGGCTGGGAGTAAGTGATGCCAAGCCGATCATTGGTCTGAATACGGGAGCCGGTCGTCGATGGGAGCTGAAGCAATGGCGTGAAGAGGGCTATATTGAACTGATCGGGCGGATCGCAAAAAAACACCCTGCTCAGTTTGTTCTGCTCGGTGGGCCAGAGGAGCGAGAGCGGCATCGTCGGCTGATCAGTAAATCCCCTGTTCCCCTTATCGACGCTGGTTGCGACAACCCCCTTCGTCACTTTGCAGCAGTGGTTGGTTCCTGCGATCTGGTGATAACGGGTGACACATTGGCTATGCATATGGCCTTGGCGTTGAATCGGCGAACGATCGTTCTGTTTGGCCCGACCAGCGCTCCTGAGATTGAACTCTACGGCCTGGGAGAAAAGGTTGTGCCCAAGATGGACTGCCTTAGTTGCTATAAGCCAACCTGTGACTTCACCCCAAACTGCATGGATTTGATCAGCACCGACATGGTGGAAGCAGCTGTCAATCAGCAGTGGCAATACATCGTATCCAGGGCTGATCCCTCCCGGCTGGTGAAGGCCATCTGAAACATGGTTTCTTCCAAGAATTCCCCCGCACTAAAAGTGGCTTTGCTGACAGCCGGCCGCGACCATCCTTACGCGTTTGGTATGGCTACGGCCTTGATGGCAAAAGGGTTAGCTCTTGATATTATCGGTGGAGATGATCTGGATAGTCCTCAATGGCATGATACCCCTTCCGTTCGATTCCTGAACTTTCGTGGAGACATTAGTGAACGAGTCGGGTTGCCGAAGAAGGTGATGCGGATTCTGGATTACTATGTGCGCTTGCTCTGGTATGCGTTCACAAGTCGGGCCGACGTCTTTCATATTTTGTGGAACAACAAGTTTGAGACGTTCGACCGTGTACCCTTGATGCTGTACTACAGTCTTCTGGGAAAAAAGACGGTGCTGACGGTGCACAATGTCAACATGAGGAAACGTGATAAGAATGATTCTTGGTTCAATCGGTTAACGCTTAGAGCGCAGTATCAATTAGCAGATCATCTATTTGTACATACACAGAAGATGAAACATGAACTAATGGATGGGTATGGTGTGTTGGAGAGTAAGGTTTCAGTTATTCCCTTTGGCATTAACAATGCCACTCCCACCACGGATCTGACGCCGGAAAAGGCCCGTGAGAAGCTGAGGCTGAAAACAACTGATCGTGTGATTCTGTTTTTTGGCAATATTGCGCCCTACAAGGGGCTTGAGTATTTGATCGAGGCCTTTCAGCTGGTGATGGACGGGGAGGGCGCCTACAAGCTGATCATTGCTGGTAATCCA
>JAOUPN010000421.1 GCA_029879905.1 Nitrospira sp.
CATTCAAGGCCCGGGCTTGTGACCACAGCTACCTTCAGACACCAAGATCCCACCAGAGAAAGCCCAGTACGTATCTATAATATTAGGCCCTCTAATGCCCTTGTCGGCGAGTTCAACTGTCGAAGTGCGAGAAGCTTCATCGGTATTCTCGTGCCAGACATACCCCGTGGGCATTGCGATCACTCCACTTAGGAGGAGAGCAATACCCAATACATTCGCCAAATTCATGTCTTGAGCCTTCTGAGAAAATTCTCTCAGAAACCCCGGAGCCTGCTTGATTCTCTCTGTCTGTTCTGCCAGAACGCTTCCTCCATCGGCTTCTTCCATAAATTCAAATGGGCGCCACTCCGATTTGTGAAACATCCAGGCAGTTGGCCTAGCAGCGCAATCCTTTTGTTTCCGAGGCCTTATAAGGATCTGGTTCTCCTCAATTTTTGCCACAACTATTTCATCACGATCCAATGAGTAGTGCTTATGCAATAGACGAATCCGGAGATCATTCTCAAGGCCATGCTTGCGTATAACTTCTCCAAGCTGGTGGATCGCGTCCGGGATATCTCGAAGCAAGTTATTGGCTTGTACCGGGCCATCAAGATCATTGAAGACTTCATGCGAATATCTATCTGTAAGATTCATGGCCTTCTCCTTATAATGTTACACTGAGAATTGAAGGTCGGGCGCATCAAAAGATTAGAGATTATTTGGATAGCCAATGCCATAGGATTCTCACCGTTTCCGATTCCGGTATATAAGTAAAATCACCAAGTATATGCCTTTGGTCACTCTTATATCTTGAGGGACCTTTCGCGTCGTGGACGCTTACACTATTCTCATCGAAAAGTAGGTTCTTACCTTTAGTAGTCGCGAGCAGCAAACAACGTGAAACTCGATATGGGTGAGTTACACCAAGTTTTTCCTTTTCTGACATGTTTGGAATAGCAGATTTGAATTCAATTTCAGTGAGAACTACAATTACCTCCTGATTGTTTGACTCAAGATCGATCGGTTGATAGCGGTAGTCCCCGGTGTCCTCTATAAGTAAACCCCTGCTCCCTAATAGTCTGATCGGGCCATCGGATTTAGTTTTTTTGCCCTTATTCTGATCATATGTATGCTCAAGTCGCCCAAATTCCGAACCTCTCTTTTTGTAGTCGTCATAGACCCCTGAAAAGCGGGTCCACACTTCCTTCGCAGTGCCAGAACGTGCTCCGATGGTGGCATAAATCTGTTGGTGTTCATTCAATGATAGCCTTCGACTTCTTACGGAATATCGGATGATTTCTTCCATATCCCACGTAGGAAAATCAATGGCGGGAAGATTTGATCGGGTCAAATTAGCCAACACATAGATCTGTCGTATGGTTTGAACTGGCCCATATTCAAGAGCAGTAGCATCTAATAAAATAGTCCATCTATTTCGATCAGCCCCCAGGGTCAAACGCTTGAACTCATCTTGGTAAAAACCTACAAGCAATTTATGGGTTGGATGGTTAATGTCTTTTGGCTTCACAATGCTGAGGTCATATTTACAGTAGCGACTTGCTGATGATCGCTCGACTACTGAGTCATGTGAAAAGAACGGTAACCATCTAAAGTGCAAGATGAAATGGTTTTCGACGGCTTCGCGACAGCTAAAATCGCGCAACGCTTGATCTAGAACTAGATCTTTAAAAGTGTCATCTAGTTCAATGATGCTCGATGAACCCCACTGTAATTCCTTAGCGAGGCGATTGTTAAACATCGAGGCAACCCATCCTAAAGTGCTCGCAAGTCGGGAGCCATAAGACGGAGAAGCCAGTAAGACAAGGCCAACTCCTTTGGGCTTAAAAGCATCCTTATTATTTGACAGTAGGTGTCGAGCGACTAACCCACCTGTGCTATGGGTAACAAACAAGATGTTTCTCTTGTCTAAAACGCGGCGGCCTGCGCTGTCTCGAGAGTCGAGAGCCCTATAGAGGTCTTTAGAAATGTCCGATAGACCGTATTCTCCGCTATCAGGATCAGTATAGTAACCTCCCAGAAAAATCGATGGCTTTTCAAAATTGTCGATATCATCATAAACGAGGGCTGGCCAGTAGGTATGTTTTTTGTGGTTGGAGGAATCAACATGTAGCCAGGTATCGCGACTGTTACCAAGGATGCCGTGGACAAAAACGACAACAGTGTCTGAAGTCTTATCGAATTGGTACCAATAAGGGATTGACTGGGATGCTTTGGGAGGTAACTTTTTACAAACGGGAGGAAGATTGTGAGAATCGTTACCTTGACAGTTGTAGCCAGTAGAGCAGGCCAGCACAAATGTGGATGCGACTGTTACTCCGAAAAGTTTGGCCAATCGAAAAATTAAATTGATTAGGATTCCCCTATCAATCGAACTTTTCTGGCGATGAAGCCTTAGACAAGAAAAAGCGTGCCCGATCGTAGATTGGGGCCCTTGCTGAACTTCGTATGTTGTTTCAGACTTGTCCATGCGGCATCCCTCGTCGAGCCTCGTTTATACGAGGGTGGGAAACCTTGGCAATGCGCAACAACCGTTTGGTCATTAGCACAGGGCACCTCTGATTTTCTCCGAACTCCCGCCAGGACCAGATACGTCAATAGCAGATTAGAGTCACATGTTGTAGGGCTTAACGTACCTATGCGCCAGATCTGTATTTCATTACACCAAAGAATTATATGTTGATCGTCTTCTTAGGCGCTAATATACCGCCGCGATTGTTGCCAAAGCTTTCAGCTTTGAAGGAAACCTTATTGGCAGGCAGTATTCAGTGCAAAGCCAATCCAAACTCGGTAGTCTCAACCCTCACTCCCTCAATCTGAACAGCCGAAGGAGGAGTGAGAGAGTTTGTCTTTAGGGAGGGATCAGTAGAATTGACGTCTCCCCCGAAAACGACGGCACCTTAAAACTGGAGTACGATACTGGCTTCGGCGGTCCTCGACGAAAGGAGTGGATCGATGAAGCGGTCACGATTCTCCGAAGAGCAGATCGTCTATGCCATTCGACAAGCCGAGAGTGGGACTCCAGTTGGCGACCTCTGTCGGCAGCTGGGCGTCAGTGAGGCCACCTTCTACGCCTGGAAGAAGAAGTATGCGCATCTGGGCGTGAGCGAGCTCCGCC
>JAOUPN010000422.1 GCA_029879905.1 Nitrospira sp.
CCACGACGTAGATGAGCCCTTTCCCGGCCAAGTAGACGTTTCGGCGACCGGCATAGCCCGTGTCGGGAAAGAGTTCCGTCGTAGAGGCACAACCTCCGTGGCCTTCCACCTTCAAGGTCAAATTGAACCGCTGGAGGAAGAGGTCGGTCGCTGTTCGCACGATCGTCAGTTGCAGTCGTGCAAAAGGAAGGTCGGTAGAGGCCGGCTCCGGTTCGGTTCGGTTACATGCGGCGGAGAGGAGGCTTATGACGACGAGAAGAATGAGCCCCAATCGTCGCGTCACTTGCTTGTGAGTACCTGCAAAGATAGATGATGCCATGGAGAAATGCGTAACCGATGTCTTTTGACGCTTCAGCATATGTCGCCGAAGCGTCAAAATAAACCTGTATTCGTTCAGAGGGTACGGATGCCGTCACCGGCTGTCAAGGGATGGGCAAGGGATATCGAGGTCCTCGATCAATACACGCAACGGCTCTGCAACCGACCAAGCTTGCGCCGGGCATCCGCGAGGTGCATGAGGTGCATCGCCGTCGAAAATTTCCGATACCTGCCCCATGCAAGCTTCTCGCATATGCATCTCCAGGCCGTCAAGAAACGTGCGAGCTTCAATCTGTGTGGTGGGATTCTTTCCGAACACGTTGAGCCACGCCGTGACAAATGCTCCCAATAAATAGGGCCAGACCGTCCCTTGATGATAGGCGCTGTCTCGTTCGGAAACGCCGCCTTCGTAGCGGGGACGATAGCGCCGGTCTGTCGGTGACACTGTACGAAGTCCCACCGGCGTAAGCAGATGCCGTTTGACGACCATCAGCATACGTTTCGCCTGGTCATCAGGGAGTGCGTCAACGCAGAGAGACAGCGCATAGAGCTGATTAGGACGAATCGAGGCATCGACTCCTTGAGGTCCCTCGATGACGTCGTAGAGATAGTCCCCCTCCTCGTTCCAGAATTTGGTACGGAACGACCGAAGAGCCAACGCCCGTTCCCTCCGACAGCGAACGGCATAATCCGGGTCGCCGAATTGCTGTGCCAAACGTTCTCCGACCTCCAAGGCGCGTAACCACAGGGCCTGAATCTCAACGGCTTTCCCTTGGCGCGGCGTGACGCCCCAATCACCCACTTTTGCATTCATCCATGTCAATTGTACATGCGGCGATCCTCCGGCGATAAGGCCGTCTCGATCCATATGGATGTTGTGGCGCGTTCCTTCTCGATATGCAGCAAGAATGCTCTGTATGGCAGGCCATGCGATGTCACGCACTCGTGTTTCATCGTGGCTATATACAAGATACCGTTCAATCGCATGAATGAGCCAAAGCGAGGCATCGATGCTGTTGTAGGCCGAATCCTGAGGTAGAGCAGACAGACAATTCGGAACAAGACCGTTCGAGAGATGTCTGCACAAGAAGTCGATGATGTGCCAGGCCCTGTCGTGTCGCCCGGTAACAAAACAGAGGCCGGGGAGAGAAATACAGATGTCCCGTCCCCAATCGGAAAACCACGGATAGCCGGCGAGGATCGTCTGCCCGCCATCTCGTTCGGACAGATAGGCATCGGTTGCAAGCCAGAGCGCCTTCGCTAAGAAATCTGATGTCGGCGCCTTCTGTTCGAGCGATGCGCGCCGTCCCTCTTCCAGCTTAATGATATCAGTACGGTCAGAGATCTCCACCGATTCACTTGTCAACGCTAAGGTCTGTTCTCCGCCGGATTCGATTTCAAACCGAATTTCACCCGGCGACCACCAATCTTCCTGCGATTCGAATCCCCGCCGGTACTCAACGGGTAATTGGACATTCCGGTACCAATTCGGAGCATGCTTGTATGTCCCGGGGTGAAGGGCCCGTACGGCCGGAACCTCCGGATATGGTTGCCACGTGACATGCCCTTCCTTAATAACTGCATCCGGCGAGAGCGACTCGTTCTCAAGATGGGTCCGATGATAATTCCGTCCGCTCAGCATCGGTCGGACACGCATCGTTGCAGAGGGGATATCTTTGGACATCAGTTTCCATCTGACGATGACCAGATCACGGCCGGACACGCAGAGGATTTCCCGCTGAAGTACGATAGAATCGTATTCAAACGTCCATGTCGGCCAGGGGCGTGACTGAAAAACCGTACAAAACGCATATCCGGCGGGATGGACAGTTCCCGGATAGAGATTCGTCGAGAGTGGGATCGAACGGCCGTCGATATCGAGCCATTCGTCAAAATGATTGACCAGGACAAACCGCTCGTCCAGCGGATTCCGTGCCACCAAGAGTAACGCATGGTACCGGCGGGTATTCGCGCCGGAGACCGTCCCCGACGCAAAGCCTCCCCGACCGTTTGTCTCCAGCCATTCCAGACTCAACGCTCGGTCAAGATCTTGGCAATCCACACTTTGAATCTTCATCTTCCCCTCTCCATCACCGATATTGCGGATCGATGGATTCCTGCTGCGCGTATGCAGCGAGCACCGTCCGTTCGTTCATCTTCCCATAAATACTACGTGCGCGTTGCGCGAGCAAAGGGACCATTGATTCGCATCGCCTAACTCCCCACTCTGCTGAAGCAACTTGAGCGCCGATCCCGTCCACCCTGTCTGATGGCTGATACCTAGTCCTACACCGATGTCGCCGGGAAATGCTCGTCACACAACAGGCTGTTGTGCCAGATCGGATTGCGTTGAGACTTCGTCGTGCCGACGAATACTAATCTACGGCCACATGATCCACTTGAAGTCAGCTGCTCTGACCTAATTGGATACTGGACCTGATGCACATCGCCTAGAAAATAATGAAATCTCTGCTGGGATTCAATCAACAAATCATTCAGCCGCGTGTCGGCCATGTAAGTTCTTTCTGAATACAGTAAAAGAGGAGCCCCTCGTTGCCGGAATCCACCGGCCGTTACGATGCGCCCAACTCTTCAATAAATCAACTTTTTGAATAGCTTCCGTAAACTCGCCATCGCGGTATACCCGGTACGGAGCCAAGATGGGTCCACTTCTCGTTCTTTTCGGTCGATTTCACGCCGACTCAAGGGATGAAGAGGGGGAGGAGTGAAGCCCCACGGATTCCGCCTACTTCGCCGAGCCTACTCCACCGGAGTAGCCCACAGGCTACGA
>JAOUPN010000423.1 GCA_029879905.1 Nitrospira sp.
ACGTTGAAGTTCGGGCATGAAAATGACATCGCGCACACCATTCTCGACGAAGCCGGCAGCGGAGGTTACGGAACGATCGTGGTCACCCGTCACGGCTCGAACGGCATCAAACGGTTCTTCGGCGGAGGGATCACGGATCAATTGCTGCGCGACGCAACTGGCTTCACGCTGTGGGTGGTGGAATAGCGACAATTCTCTGAGATGAACCGGAGCATTACCCCTCATATTCACGAGAGTTCGTGACGAAACCGCTAAGACGACGGGCGAGACGGGCGCGCGGAGGCGCGAGGGAAGGAGGCATACGTGAAACAGTATGTTGACTGACTCAGCGGCGAGCCCGCCGGCCGTCAGGTTTGTCGCAGCGGCGAATCTACGATTGTAGTATAAACGTTCATGGATAATGCGGGCTCACAGCATCACCCTTCGGCTAGGAGGCCGTTCCAAACCGGGGGCTACGCGGCCTCCTGACGTGGAGGATCCGCGCTCCGTCCGTCATGGACATTCCCGGGTACAACGAACAAAGTCACCGCGCAGGATGCCATCCAGCGTTCTCGCCCGCACCTGCAACAGCACATGAGCCCCGCGCTGACTCCAGCGCTCGGTCGGAAACACAGGCAACCAAGGACAACCCGCTCTCCCTCCGCCGCCCGGCGCACTGATCAATTCGCGCTATTGGCGGCGGCTGTCAACGCAGATGGTGTCCGAAGTTGTCCATCTTTGAGATCCACGAGAAGGGCATCGATCCTTTGTGCAACTTGGTGAAATTCCAACACAGGGAGCAATTCGCTCAGAGAACTCTCCCGAAGGCCTTAAATCACTCTTGAAGGATGGTCATGTTGCCGGCCCCATCCATTCGCGACATGCAGGCCGTCAATTTGGGAGGGGCTCCAAGAACCGAAAACCCCCATGTCGCGTGTGATAACTTTTACGGTAACCCGCTACTAACTGCTCATCCCATGAAACCGCCGGAATAGAGCGCAAATCCAACGATCCCGATAAGAATCACCGCATACAGATACACCCACCCTGGCTCATGTGTTAGGTCATCCTTCACGTCCTTCAAGTGTAGATCACTCATAGAACACCTCCTTGTTGAAACGTCCTATTTTTCGTAGAGAGTGTCTGGACCGTCCTCTATGTTGGTTACATGGTAATAAGCGCAACGATCCTTTGCCATCGCCCAGAAGAGTGAATTTGTGGCTACACCGAATGGGTGAGGGGAAAGGTAAGTACAGGACGGATCAATGGGGCTTGAGGTATATCAGAATAGCCTCCACGCGACCGCTTGACGGAGAAATGGTTACATCCCAACAAAGGTACCAAATGCGACCAGAGGAATATGCGACGCGAGTGCTCGTTTTGGAGAGTTACACTGCACGACAGAGGGCTTACGCCGATCCGCATAAGAACCCGTGATACATGGTCCCACCGTCGCAACTCATTGAAGCGACAACGAATATGGCGTATTCTTCACGAACCGTAATGGCGTGTTATACGGATCGGCCTAAACATTGTTAGGCCTACAGGACGAACGTTCATTGCGAAAAGAAGCACGCTTTGCTGTCGGCTGTCGAACTGGTCCCCGGTCAACTATCTGGAAGGCGTGGGTCAACGGTGACGACGCTTATATCACTAGTCGAATGTTCGGCGGCGATATGAAGGTGTCGCTCCACAAAACCGGCGAGTGCCAGTTCTCGGCAACCGACGCCTGGGTGAAGCGGCAGCAGAACGCGACGAATGCACAGCGGCACGTGCATCGTTGGCGGGTCGCTCAGCCAGACGGCCACGAGGCGCTCCTGGTGTTCCGCGTGGAGATCCCGGTGTCCGAGCTTCGATTGCTGCCCGAACCCAAAGACAAGAAGAAGGTGTGGTGGGTCGGCGGCGCCCCGCAGGAATCAACGGTTCGGTTTCTGTTCTACTTAACTCGTCCAAGTGAGGCAGATCCCGCCCCGCCGCCCTCGCCACAGACTCGACATCTATTCTCACTGCGCCTTCGGGGTTCGCGCTGGCTGGTCGCGCTCGTCGAAATGATCTCCATTCCCGTGGCCGATCTCGCAGCTCTGCGAAAGGCGGTGATTGAGCAGTCACGCTCATGGGGTCTGGTTGCCCCGGCACCGGAGCATCGGGCCAGTCTATTCATCCAGCCACCACCAGAAGGCGGAGCTCACGGGCTCCTCGAACTATGCCTGATCTGAGGCCTAACATCCGCTTGCAGCCGACGACGGCTGGTGCCATCCTGAGCTGCCGCGGCTGAAGCAGCATCGTTAATCCAACTGGGCTGAGGACCGCTTTATGGCAGTGCGACCTCGCCGCTGAAAGTCCACACTTGGCCGAGACTTGCCGGTCGATCTGTGTGCACTCGTTCATCGTCCGTGAGATCAAACCTAAGCTTGTGCAAATCAGCAACATCAGCACAGCGTCTTCTGCCTTGACACCTCGTTCTTCCTGCCGCATGATTCGCACCAACCTGAGCTGATCCGAGCTCTTCGATGTGTCGGCTGTATTGTGCGTCCAAACCACGAATGGCTGTGTAATAGTCAAGTTGTGCATGGTCTTGCAGAAGCCTGCAGGCCCTGGTGTCTGCGCCAGGTATTGGACAGATTCTCGTCCGGTTCTTTGAGGCGGGAATCGCTTGCGACAATAGAAGGAACTTTTTCCATGGCAAAGAAGCTCTCACCACCAGAACTCATGCGGAATCTCGCTATAGGGTATTGGGTGTCGCGCCTGGTTCATGTTGCGGCAAAGCTCCGATTGGCAGACCTCCTAAAAGGCGGCTCCCGGAGCATCGAAGATTTGGCATCGGCCGCCGACGTGCAGCCGGTAGCCCTCCATCGCCTCCTTCGTGCGCTCGCAAGCGTCGGTATCTTTGCCGAAACCAAAGGCCGACGATTCAAACTCACCCCGCTTGCCGCCACGCTGCAAACCGGTGTTCAAAACTCCATGCATGCCTGGGCGGTGATGATCAACGAACCCTGGATGTGGGATAGCTGGAAGGAGTTACTTCCGGGAGTCAAGACTGGGGAAATGCCGTTTCTGAAGGCACACGGGATGCCGGTTTTTCAGTATCTCGAGCGTCATCCTGAGGATCTTGAGGTATTCGGTGAATCG
>JAOUPN010000424.1 GCA_029879905.1 Nitrospira sp.
CCGGTACGCGGGCGACATGTGCGCGAATTCAAGACCATGGTCAAGACGCTTCACAGCGCCGGCATCGAAGTCATTCTGGACGTGGTGTACAACCATACCGCGGAAGGGAATCATCTCGGTCCGACTCTCTCGTTCAGAGGCATCGACAATAGCGCGTACTACCGTCTCGTCGAGCACGACAAACGCTATTACACGGACTACACCGGTTGCGGCAACACGCTCAACGTCACCCATCCGCGAACCCTCCAGCTCATCATGGACAGTTTGCGATACTGGGTGACGGAAATGCATGTGGACGGATTCCGGTTCGACCTTGCCTCTACGCTCGCCAGGGAATTGCACGCAGTCGACCGACTCAGCGCATTTTTTGATATTCTCCATCAAGATCCCATCCTCTCGCAGGTCAAACTGATCGCCGAGCCGTGGGATGTCGGAGAAGGCGGCTATCAGGTTGGTAATTTCCCCGTGGGATGGGCCGAATGGAACGGCAAATATCGGGATACGATCCGCAAATACGTCAAGGGAGACGGCGGCCAAATGGCGGAATTGGCCTATCGATTAACCGGCAGCAGCGATCTCTACGGCATCAGCGGACGGAGGCCTTTCGCCAGCATCAACTTCATCACGGCACATGACGGATTTACGCTCCACGATCTCGTGTCGTACAACGAAAAATGGAACAAGGCCAACGGTGAGAACAACCAGGACGGAACCAACGAGAATGACAGTTGGAATTGCGGCACGGAGGGTCCGAGCAGCGACCCGAAAATCGTAGAGTTGCGTGAGCGTCAGAAACGCAATTTTCTCACCATCCTATTTTTGTCCCAAGGCGTCCCCATGCTCTGCGGCGGCGATGAGATCGGCAGGACTCAACAGGGCAACAACAACGCCTATTGCCAGGACAATCAGATCAGTTGGTTCGACTGGAACATCGATCATGCCAAACGCGATCTGCTGTACTTCGTCAAGGACCTCATCGCGCTCAGAAAGAATCACCCCGTCCTCCGGCGTCGTCGATTCTTTCAAGGCCGACACATCAGGGGCTCGGAAGTCAAAGACCTCTCCTGGTTCCGTCCGGACGGCAAAGAAATGACCGATGAGGATTGGAATGCCGGTTACGCGCGATCACTGGCGCTGAGACTCGCGGGCGATGCGATTTCGGAAAAGGATGAAAAGGGTCGGACGATCACCGACGATACCCTGTTGATCCTCCTGAACGCGCATCATGCCCCGTTGGCCTTCACCTTGCCGGCACATAAACGCGGCATTCGTTGGAGCCCACTGGTCGATACGGCGGCCATTACCGATATCCAGAAAGCGGTGACCAGCTTCAAGGGGGGAGAATGCTATACAATGGACGCACGATCCATTGCTGTCTTGCGGCTTGACGGAGCCCTCTAGCGTCTGGGCAGATAGCGACAATGGTCATGCTGTCCCCGCAAGTGGACATTCACCCGCCTTCGCAGAAAAGCACGGCTCAAAGGCCGTGAAGGAATGGCGGGTTTGACCTTATTCGTCGGCCGGAGCCTATGGGCGGCGTGCCGAAGCCTTGGAGTCCGGCATTCGCAGCCTAATACAGTTGCTTCGGCGAGGTGTCGCCCATGACAAAAAAGAACCACAGCTGCTTGGCCTTCATAGCCGAACCGCTTTGGCAAAGTAGGAACAGGCCGTGGGGCTCCACAACGAATTGCGGTATCGCATTCATGCCGTAGTGACTGCCGTAGGACCTGTTTAGCCGGTTGATCGTCGACACAAATCCGGTTTCATTCCGATCGCTGTAAGAAGAGAGTACGATGATGGACACCTGGTTAGGGGCAGTTCGTGAATCGTGGGAATCAGCGCTGTCTCTTATTGTGTCGTATTTCCCCAAGGTCTTGGGCGCGCTTCTTCTGCTTCTTATCGGCTACTTCCTCGCTCGAATCGTCGGAGCAGGCACGACCGGACTGGTCAAGCTTGTCGGACTCGACCGCCTGCTTGCCAAAACTCCCATACAAACCCTTTTTACGAAATCCGGTTCCCGCAAGACAGGGTCCGATATCCTCGGGCTGCTGGTCTTTTGGTTGATTTTCCTCCTTTTTGGCATCACAGCCACGGATGTGCTCGGTCTTCCGACCGTCTCGGCAACATTAACCAATCTTGCCTACTATCTTCCCAAACTGGGACTTGCGGTATTGATTATCGTCCTGGGAATGCTGTCGGCGAATTATATTAAGGAATTGATCAGTTTAGCCTGCACGTCGGCCGGTATTGCTCAAGGCACGATCGTCGCCCAGACATTCTATGTCGCGGCGATTCTCGTCGTCTTTGTTACGGCGGTCAACGAGCTGGGAATCGATACGACCCTCTTAAACAGTACGATTATGATCGGCTTCGGCGGGCTCATTGCCGGAGCCGCGCTGTCCTTCGGATTGGGCGCACGGGTCACCGTGTCGAATCTGATCGCCGCCCACTATCTCCAACCGCTCTTTCGAGTGGGACAAACCGTTCGAGTCGACGGCATTCATGGTGTGATCGTGGCATTGACTCCCGTGGCGATCGTACTGGATACCCCTGAAGGCCGAGTATTCATCCCGGCATCACGCTTTCAGGAATCGGGCGCGACGATCGAGAAATCCAGCTGACAATGGACGCAGAATCTCGACTGACCCTTGCCTATTTCACATCCCATCCCATTGAAGCAACCAGGCAACTGGAATCATGGCGCGTCGAGGATATCGCCACGATACTCACACCCTATTCCCCTCAAGACATTGCGAGATTGATCGAACATTTCTCGGCGCTCCATGCCGCGAATATCCTCCCTCTGCTTGCTCAGGAAACAACGGCCGAAGTTCTGGCTCTGCTTCCGACCGCCTCAGCAGTCAGGATTTTGCGGCAATGTACCCCATCCGTTCAAAACGATTTACTGGCAAGACTGGATCAGTCTGTCGGATTCGGACTTCGATTGAGCATGACCTATCCCGATGGGACCGCCGCAAGCTTGGCGGACCCCAGGGTGACCGTTCTACCACCGGACATGACTGTTTCCGCTGCATTGGAACGAATCAAGCGTGATGCGAGGCATGCGACCTACTATCACTATGTCGTCATGCTTGACAGAACACTTG
>JAOUPN010000425.1 GCA_029879905.1 Nitrospira sp.
CCACCGCCATCTTCTTCCGCGAGGAAAACCGCCCTCGCTCTGTCTTCGAGTTCGCCATGGACACCTCCATTCAGTGCAGGGCAGTATGCCCCAATTGGGTGTCCAAGGAAATCGTGGGGCGGGGGAGGAACGGATAACACAAAGCCCTTATAAAACGACTCCCGACCTCTTAGTTTTCTGCCGGGATTGGATTGCCGTCAGTGATATTACCGCCAAGTGGGGGCGGAGGGGTCCAGTTTGGGCTCGGACAAGGTTCTGCAATAGAGTTCTCGATTGATGTGAAAGATCCAGACGAAGGCCCAAAGTCTGACGGGGATACAGGACTCAGTCAGAGTAGCTTCCACAATGAGTTTTTGCTTGAGAACCATGTGTCTGGGGCCATGGCTGGTTGTTCCGAGGATGGAGCATTTAGTGAGTGGGGGGGCATCGTCGGGGATACCTTTACACACCATTTTCCGATCAACGGTGATTCGACGTTTACCCCCGACGGCCATGCCATTGAGGCCAAGCCTAATGCCGGGCTGGATCGATGCCAGAAGCTGTGGGTGGGAGAGGTTATCCTCGGGGAATCCTTTGAATCCAACGAGATCGAAGGTAGGCCCTTCATAAATAAAGGTGCCATCGGCTTGAGCTATTTTGACACTGGCGGAAATCCTTCTTCCCCAAGAAGCGACGGGGCCAGTCCCGACCACCAAGTCTTCGATCTGCACGAACTCTCGTTTTTCCTGTTCGAGCCGTTCTCGCAACGGGGTACCGAGGGTTTCGACTTCGTACGTATCCCTGTATTGGTACCCGCATCCGAATTGAACAAGGGCCAGGAACAACAAGATCAGTACGCGCTTCAGCATAACCTTTCCTTCGGTAGCCCAACGTTACCGTCGGATCAGGATTTGGGCAACAAAGTTGCTGGAATTGGTTCGTGTGGTTGGTCTGCTCACTCGCGTTTGTCTGGTTTGTCTAGGTTGTTTGATGTCTCTGGTATGTTGGACCTCTCGGCCCTGAGTCCTAAGGTCCCAGTCCTCAGTTCTTGATCTTCACCTGACTGGTATTGTCCCCTCGACGATTATCGCTTCGTGGGCCTTGGCGTGGGGCAGAGATCGAGTAGGTATAAGTATTGGTGCAGGTCTTTTTTAGCGCTATTACTCATACGGATGAATTCGACGCCGAAATGATTACGGGTACACCATCTGACAATCGCCAGTTGGATCTTGATCGGGTTATCGATCGTGGGAGCTTCAAACAACAGGTGTAGCTGATTCCCTCTTTTGGGTCCCACCCCTGTTACGGCAATTTCACATCCGGTTTTGCAAAGATTTACGGTATGTCCCACCCCATTGTAGAGGACTCCAAAAATCATGACGGGAATCTTCTGTGATATGCGGGGATACTTTCGTCGCTCCTTCTTCATGGGAGGCATATTCTTAACGCAGGTCGTACTGGGTGTGTCTTGTCGTCTTTAATGTAAGTGCCTCATTCAATGGGGAGTGCGCGCGTTGTATTGTGAGTAGGAATATGGCGAGTAGGGGAAAGGAACGGGAACATATGATTCGTGGCCTTTCGTGATGTCTCTCGCAGGGAGTAGACCGTTGAATGCCTTGTGTTGGTGCTCAGGCAGTATAGAAAACAATCGATCGGATGTCCCGTAATCCGTGAAAAGGTGTGCATGCGAGGCAGTTGCTGACCCCATTGCCTGAGCGGAGTCGTTATCGCGGATCTGTTAACCGCAGCGAAGGCAGCCTGGAGGAGCTTAGTAAATGTGCCAGTCGGATCCCCCGACTTTGGGCTCGGCTTTGGTGCGGCAGCCGGCGCTCACATCGACCAGGGTGAAGCTGCTGCTGGCGCGCCAGCGGAACCGAACGGGAGCGCAGGATTCCGTGAGCGTGGCTTCGACAATCAACTTCTTTTTGGAAATACCGATTTCGTTCACGAACTGGCGTTCGGGTCGGAGCAGATAGCACCCTTGGTCATTACCTGCGCAGACCAGCTCGGGACTGATCGTGATACGGCGTCTGCCGCCGACGGCCATGCCATTGAGGCCGAGTTGAATGCCAGGTTAGCTGATCCAATCGAGCATGAAGCGATCTTGCAAATAACTTGGGAGCAACCCATGAAATCCAACATAGGTGACGACGGGGCCCTGATACTTGACGGTTCCATCAACGCCCCGGACTTCGATGTCTGCTTTGAGGCGACGCCTCCGGGAGGCAATGGCCCCGTTACCAACATGGAGGTCTTCGATCTTCAGAAATTCTCGCTTCTCTCGCTCCAGCCTGGAGCGAACATCTTCCAGGTTCCAAGGGTGAACAATATCCAGTTGGCCTTCTCCATAGGTAATGTCACAGCCCCATTGAACCAAGGCCAGGAATACCAAGATCAGTACGCGCTTCAGCATACTCCCTCCTTCGGTAGCCCAACGTTACCGTCGGATCGGAAATCACGCAACGAAGTTGCTCGAAATGCTCACGGCTCAATGGTTCGGTGCAGGGAGCCTGCCTTGAGCGGTATCGAAGGCCCTGCCCTGAGTTGCATCGAAGGGCCTGCCCTGAGCGCAGCCGAAGGGTCAAGCGTCGGTCCGTGTGGACTGGCCTATCTGGTTCGTTTGGTTTCTCTGGTTTATCTGGTGCGTCGGATGTCTCATTCCTCATCCTCAGCACTGGGCAGCGTGTCGCCTCACCCTTCACTCCTCACCGTTCACCTCTCATCTGTCTTGGGAGGCTTGGCGAGAAAAGACACGCTTGAGCAATTCAGAGGCGCGCGCTGAGGGATTGAGCCGGATATTTTTCTCTTCGCGCCCCAGCATCAGGAACAGGCCGTCAATGCTCTTGGCCACGACATACTGATCCAGATCCAGCGCTTCGCGTTTCACGAAGGGCACGGCTTTCAGATAGCCGGTGAGTTCTTTGTATTGTCTGGTGAGGCCGACTTCGTTCATGGTCCGTTCCACCGTCGGACGGAAGGCGGTAGCCAATCGGTCATGGGTTTTGATTCGGAAGTAGTCGGTCGCGGCGGTATGCCCGCCGTTCAAAATCTGTGTGGCGTCGGCAAAGGTCATCTCGGCGATGGCGGCCAAGAAGATTTGCTTGGCCTGCGGCGCGGCCCGTTCCGC
>JAOUPN010000426.1 GCA_029879905.1 Nitrospira sp.
GGCGGATGTCAACGATGAGTATGCCGCAATGTTGGGATATGAGCCGTCCGAGTTTAAAGAAAGCACGGCTCGATGGATCGAACGCGTACACCCGGACGAGCGCAAGAAAATACAAGACATATTCGACGCCTATATTCGGGGAGACATTTCCACGTATGAAATAGAATTCCGTCAACGCGCAAAATCCGAAGATTGGAAATGGATCCTTTGTATCGGGAGTATCGTCGATCGGGATGCCGACGGACGCCCTTTACGCATGCTCGGCACATATCTCGACATTACGGAACGCAAACGCATCGAAGGTGAGCGTCAGCAAACCTTGACCTTATTGAGCAACATCGTCAATGCGATTCCTGATTTTATTTTCGTGAAAGATCGGCAATTGCGTATTATGCTATGCAACGGCGCGTTCGCAAAGGCCGTCGGCAAAGACCCAAAAGAACTCATCGGACATACTGATATCGAAAACGGATGGGACCCGGAATTGGTCTATGGGAATAGCTCGAAAGGGATACGGGGTTTTGAGCGAGATGATCAAGATGTCTTAGGCGGCCGAGTCGTCCACAACCCCTATGATCCGATGAATACGAACGGGCATACAAGAATGTTTGACACGTATAAGGTGCCCTTGGTGAGTGACGGAGGAGAGGTCATTGGTGTGTTAGGGGTGTCTCGGGATGTCACAGACCGTATGAGAATGGAAGAGGAACTGCGGCATAGCGAAGCGCGCTTGCAGGAAGCTCAACAGCTGGCACAAATCGGGAATTGGGAGTTGGATCTGACCTCACATCGCCTGATCTGGTCGGATGAAATTTTTCGAATTTTTGAAATCGACCCGCTTGAGTTCGGCGCCTCCTATGAAGCCTTTCTTCAGGCCGTACATCCTGACGACCAGACCTTAGTAAAGGAGACATACGAGCATTCCCTCGCGGAAGGCAAACCCTATACGATCATCCATCGCCTCCTGATGACGGACGGGCGGATCAAGTACGTCCAAGAACACGGCGAGACCGATTATGACGAGTCAGGGCGGCCGATTCGCTCTCGAGGAACGGTCCAAGACATTACCATTCGCCGACTTGCTGAGTTGCAAACGGAAACATCGCTTCGCGAAAAAGAGACGCTGTTGCGTGAAGTGCATCATCGGGTCAAAAACAACCTCCAGATTATTTCGAGCCTGCTCTATTTTCAGTCCAAGAAAATCCGCGACCCCGAAGATCTTGCGGCGTTCCGAGAGGGGCAGGATCGGCTGAAAAGCATGATTCTGGTTCATGAAAAACTGTATCGGTCCGACGACCTTATGCGTATTGAGTTCGGTGATTATACGAGGGCATTGGTCGACCATATTCGGCAGTCATACAGACCGGCTTGCGCAAGAATCGAGATCGCCATGGAAATACCGCTGATCATTGTTCCGGTTGAAATTGCCTTACCTGCCGGGATGATCGTCAATGAGTTATTGACCAATGTATTCAAGTATGCGTTTCCGAAAGAGCGTGAAGGCGTCGTGCGCATATGCGTGGTCCGATCGGATGATGGGATCGAAATTCTCGTCGGGGACTCCGGAGTGGGGCTCCCGGGAACGATCGACCTTGATCGCCCCACGACATTTGGGCTGCAATTGATCTATGGGTTGACGGCTCAACTGGGCGGACGAGTTGTCTTTGAGAAGCACGAAGGAACGACCGTACGGATTTATGTGCCGATTTCTCACGGCACCGGCACAAGTCATTGAGCGAGGAACCGCAGCCGTCGGTGCCTCGTTAAAAGATATAGAGGAACGATCCTATGGATAAGGGACGGGTACTCATTGTCGAAGATGAAACCCTGATTGCGATGGAATTAAAAGACCGTCTTGAACGCAATCACTATACCGTATGCGGTGTAGTCGCCCGTGGAGAGGACGCCATTAGACAGATCGAACAGTTCGAGCCGGATGTGGCGTTGCTGGACGTGCACTTGGCCGGCAAGTTGAACGGCATCGAAACAGCAAAACAATTACGGAACAAACTGAATATCCCGATCATTTACTTGACGGCGTATTCCGATCCCTGGTTAGTCGAACAAGCAGCGAAGACCGAACCATACGGGTATCTGGTGAAGCCGTTTGAAGAACGAGAACTGCGCGCGACGATAGATCTCGCCTTGTATAAACACATGATGGAGCAACGTGTGCGGGATAATGAACGTCGGCTTTCCGCACTGTTCGATCAATCCGCCGTGGGAATTGCTGAAATCAACGTCCGTACGGGATGGTTCTTACGTGTGAACCGGCGGTATCGAGAAATTGCAGGCTACGGTCCTGATGCCATGGCCGTCACCGATACGCAATATATTGTCAGTCAAGCGGATCTGCTGAAGGAGCGAGAGCAATTGACGGCGCTACAGGAAGGGACCATCACCGGATTTGCGATGGAGAAATCCTGTGTCATGCCCGATGGGGGAGTACGATGGATCCATCAAACACTGTCGCCTCTCTGGCAAGCGGATGAAGAGCCCTCATCCTATGTCGTCGTGATCCATGACGTCACGGAACGGAAGACGGCGGAAAGGGCACGAATCCAATCTCAGAAGCTGGATAGCCTCAGCACATTGGCAGCAGGATTGGCCCATGACTTCAATAATCTGCTGCAAGCGATTCTTGGGCTTTCAAATGTGGCAGGAGGGTTTCTCAGTCCGACACACGAAGCCAGAGGCTCGCTTCAACAAATCGAGAAAACGGTTGATGACGCCGCTAAGTTGGTCAAACAGTTGACGGCGTACGCAGGTGTCAGGCGTTTTACACCTGCATCGATTGAGTTCTCTGCGCTTATTCGTAAGACGGTGGGATCGGTCAAACCCCTCGTTCCCCCGTCCGTGAATGTGATCTTGGATGATCCAGGCGATCAGGTATTTGTCGAGGGAGATCCCGTCCAGATTCAAGAAGCCGTGGTCAACCTGCTCCAGAATGCCGTTGAAGCGATCGGTGAGCAGGGAGGTGACGTGCAAGTCTCATTATCGGCCCCGCTGCTGACGGCAGAGGATATACCGAACTGGTCGGCCGCAGGGCTCGTCCCGACACCAGGTCGGTATGCGATGCTGAAGATCCAGGATAGCGGGTGC
>JAOUPN010000427.1 GCA_029879905.1 Nitrospira sp.
TCCAGGCCTTATACAGGGTCCCGTTGCCGTCGATGACGATCTCTTTCTCCACGGCCGTGAATTTCACGTCATGGGTCTTCGCTTGCACCGGGGCGGTCAGCCCCAGCGTGCTCACGGCGATCGCCGCAAGCCCCGCCATGGCGGCTGCTACGCCTACTGGTCGCCTTCTCCTCATCATGCGCCTCCCTGAGTTGTGATGGTTATGTGTAGTTATGAAAGTGCCTTTGATCCATGCGATTCTCTTCTGGATCAAGCATGGACAACGATGCCTCTGTGGTGCTTAGGCAGGCCGGAGTATAGTATAGGCCTCAAAGGATGTCAAAATGAACTTCGCTTTGTGAATCCGTGGTTTCTAATGGGTATGACGACGATGATACGACGATAGTGTCATACTGGCCGGTTCAGTAGAACCCCACAGGTTTCCAGCCGTGACCCCTCTATAATTCTTCGGAGACACCTTGCCGAGCCTACTCCGCCGTAGGAGCTTTTTAGGCTGCGAAGGCGGGAGAACAAGCCGGGGCCTGTTCTCCTCCTTCGTGATCCACCGTCGTGTTTTAATACGCATTCGTGCTCTAAGGTCGAGATGACCGACAAGTGTTTCAAGTTTTCCGCTATGCGGATTTGTGTGAGCACAAGCATACGGAGAGTGACTCCTTCTAGTCCAACCATCTTGCGTACGGCTTGTCATACGCTGCATCCAATCATCCCGGAGGCAACGGTGAATGTCCCGTTGCCGACGAGAATGTGGATGGATCAAGGGTGTCAGGTATTTGTGTAGACCTCGTTGGAACAGTTCCCTTCAATCCCGTTATAGGCGCTGACGGCAAAATAATAGGTGGATTGAAGCTCTAAGTCTGTGATCGTTCCCTGGGAGGATGGAACGAATTGAACGCTGTCATATGAGCAGGAACCGGACTGATTGGGAGATTGTTTGCCGTAATGAATGTAATACCCGACGACGCTTGAATCATTGACCGGGTCCCAGGCCAGACTGGCGGTCGCTGCGGTGGCGGAAGCTGTCGTTGAAACGGTTGGTCCTTGTCCGCCACCCTCCATTCCACAGCCGGTAAGCAGTATAGATAGCGATACGAATAGGATGGGTCGTAATGGGCGTGCGACGAATTGTGCAAAATTACGATTGATGTGCGTGTGCATGGGCAAATCCTTTCCGATACGGTGTGGCTGAATGATCCACACGAAGCAGACGGGGATGCTCATGTCACCTTCGTGGTCGAGCGCTCGGACCGCGAAGGCAACGCGTGAAAACCCGTGCCTGCATTGGCCTGGGAGGATTGCAAGGCAAATGCCGATGCCGGAGAGGGAAGGGCGTTACGAACTATGCGATTTTACGATCGATGTCGGATGGACGAGATTTGTCATGAAGGGGGCCCCATTCAATCTTGTACAAGGGGTGTCTGTGACAAAAATTGCGCCTCTCGATGAGAGGTGTGAACGGGCTATTCGTTGGGTACTGTTAAGAGTGGTTCGTGTCACAGCGGCATGATAGTGGGGCGTCTATCGTGGGTCGCTGTCGTTGAAGGAGAGAGGGTTGCGAAGAATCATCCGGTCTCCTTCATGGCGGTGGGCGATCCTTGAAAAATCGGAAGAGCAAATAGCCGTTGAGGAGGATGACGATGAGCAGAATGATATAGGAGGTCAATATTGAGGTCAGATCCAGCTCCAGCAAGACTCGTGTTAACCCGAACCCCACCACAAGGGAGTCGAAGGCCATGGAGATTCGCCGGAATGTTTCCGGGTCCATCCAGCGGATGAGATAGGCGCCAAGCGGAATGCCGATGAGGACGCTGGGGATGATGTAGGGAATAATCTCCATGCTGCCGGCACTGTAGAAGCCGATCACGCCATAGGCCACGGCGGTCAGAGACGCTTCGGCCACACGGATGACACTGAGCGCGGCTCTGAATTCTTGTTTGGCATAGCCTTGATTGTTGAACAGCAATGCGAGGGGCGGACCGGAGATGGTCGTGACCGAGTACAACATGCCGATCCCCGTGCCGAAGGGGAGGGCGATCGCGCGTTCAGCCTTAATGGGTTTTCGGATGCCGGCGGCTTGAAGAAGAATGAGCGGCAAGAGGAAAAAATAGGTAACGAATTTCACCCAGGCCGGATCGACGAGCGAGAGGATGTAACTGCCGATGGCGACGCCGATGACGAGACCGGCGAGAATCGGAGCAACTCGCTTCCAGATGAGGGGGACGCTCGCGCGATTGATAAATAGGACGTAGCTGTTGATGACCAGCTCTATCAATACCAGCGCGGGATTCAGGATACGGTTGGTGTAATACAGTAGTGCCACAGGAACAGTGATCGAGGAAAATCCGTACCCAATTGCGCCGTTGACTGCCGCGGCGATGAACGTGATCGAAACTAGTACGATAAGATCCATGCTCACACTCTTCGAGGGTCTGCCGCGAAGTCGGCCAGCGAATAATTATCCAAGATGTCGGCGATGGCGTCGCGAACGGTTCCCATGACGTGTTGTACGGGGCACCGCGCATGATCGGCGTACGGGCAGTCGCTGCATTTTTGGTAGGCGGTTTTGCTGACGCACCCGATCGGAGCCAACGGGCCATCAAGGATTCGGATGACCTGCCCCAATGTAATTTCTTTCGGCGGTTTGATCAGGCGGTAGCCTCCCTTGATCCCTCTACGGCTGGAGAGGAGGCCGGCTCTTTTGAGCGCAAGGAGAATTTGTTCCAGGAATTCGATAGGGATGTGTTGGCGTGCCGCAATCTCTTGCCGTTGCAAGGGAGACATTCCGTGCGCCATGGTGAGTTCGAGGAGCGCGCGAAGTCCATATTCACTTTTCTTTGAAAGTTTCATGAGGACTCAAAATTGAGTGAGTTGGTCAACAAGTACGACAATAGGATATACGAAGGGTTCTCGTCAAGCATCCTGTGAGAGAGTCGCGCGTCTCTCGCCTATGGTGGAGCGTCGAACCGCGGCGATCACATAGGCACGGGACCACCGCAAACTATTGATCGCAGAGGGCCTGTTGCTTGACAGGGGAAAAGCATTCTTGCTAGCTTGCCGCGTGGTCTTATGAGTTAGGGTCATCTAATTATCTATCCCTTCCAGG
>JAOUPN010000093.1 GCA_029879905.1 Nitrospira sp.
GACACCGAGCGTGGCCCCAGGCTCCAAAATTGAGTCGGTCACGGCTAGTTGGCCATTCCCTGATTGCGGAGACTCACCTGAGCCATTCCTTTGGCCTCCGGGGAATCGGCGACCGCACGAGTTTGTACAAGTCGATACTGCTTCACACGTTTCTCAATGTCAGGGTATCGTCCGGCCAGAATTTGGGCAGACAACAAACCGGCATTCTCAGCGCCTCCGATCGCCACCGTCGCAACAGGAATGCCTCTCGGCATTTGAACGATGGACAACAAGGAGTCCAGACCCCGCAAGTTCTCCGTCGGGATAGGCACACCAATCACAGGGAGATGAGTCTTCGCCGCCAACATGCCGGGAAGATGCGCCGCCCCACCTGCTCCAGCAATGATGACTTCAATCCCTCTATGGGCGGCTGTTTCTGCATACTCAAAAAGCCTATCCGGCGTCCGATGGGCTGATACGACCAACAGTTCATAGGGGATCTGTAATTGGTCCAGTATCATTCCGGCTTTTTCCAGAATCGGGAAATCGGACTTACTCCCGCCGAGTACCCCGACGATAACTCTACGCGTTTGCCGTTGTGTTGTGCTCCGCTTTCTCATAATCCTCGCAATGGTGGTGGTCGGCTGAGTTCGTTCCTCTTTCTTGAACGAGGCATCACCTTAACGACTCCTCGCAAGTTGGTCAAGACGCCCATGGCTCTGTCGACCAGTGCCCTCGATCTCAGACGGTGGAGAGCGATCCGTAACCTCCTGCGGCACCTATAAGAATGTCACCCATATCCGACTCAGGATTGATACGGCAGTTGAACGGAAGGCTGGTGGCTTGAACGGTGGGAATCACTCAGTCACAAAAAAGAGGGAGCGGCTATCCGCTCCCTCTCTTTTTTTGTTCCCGCTGAGTGGACCGTTGAGACCCGTTTACTGGAACCAGCAAAACGAGCACTCAACGGCCAATCTCTCGACGTAACTACAGAGCCTGTCCTGCTGACCTTGGTGCGAACATTTCGAACACGCTCGGATCTCTCTGTTCATAATCCGGCGGGAAGAAGTTGAATCTCCGCCACATTTCGTACCAGAGAGGCACACGATTCAGGATTACCCAACCCATAACCCTGGTGCCCTGTCGTACTCGGGACTGCTCAGGCCAGGGTGTGGGATCTTCCGGATCTGGAACCACCCAGAATCGATAGTTGCCTTGTCCGTCATCGATTTGGTCGACGACCTTAATCACGCCGGTCCGCGTTCCCGCCATCAAATCCGGCCAGGCCGGTAATGGGATAGCCGGGACTCCGAAGAAGAGAAGTTTCACCTTCCTGCCTGGGACCAAGAGCGGCGAATCCAGCCCTTCGGCCACCATTTCAATCGCTGTATCCAAGGCGGTCGGAGACAGGGTCACGATTGTTTCTCCCTGCTGCACCGTTTCTCCGATACCGACCTTGGCCATCTTCACAACGGTCCCGTCCATTGTCGCAACAATACGAGCCGCTTCAATACGTTGCTGCGCGTTCTCTTGACGGATAGACACATCCGCGAGTTGATCCGCCGCCGTTGCGGCTTCCGCGACAGCCTGATCCCGTGCGGCCTCTGCATCGATCAGTTTCTGCCACACATCGGCCGTGATTTGGTCCCGACCGAAGAACAATGCAGACCGAGACTGTTCCGCCGCCTTAAGGCTCGCCTGTGCGGCCTGTAGCGCGGCTTTGGTCCCGATTTCCGACTGAATGGTCAACTCAAGTTCCCGTTGAGAAACGAGTCCGTCTTTCACCAGCTGACGGTGGCGATCTACATTGAGTTGCGCCGTGGTGACATCGATCTTGGCGGCTTCAACTTTCTGCTGTGATTCGCGAATCCGATTGTCGGCCTCGACCACGCGAGCATCGGCGGACGGGACTGCGGCTTGAACTAATTTCTTCATCTGCCCGATCCGCTTGTTCAACTGATCGGCCCGTGCCAATGCCGCTTGCCTCGTTTGTTGGAGAGCGACTTTCCGTTGTTCCAACAAGGCGAGCAGTTCCGGAGCCATAAAGTTCGGATCGTAATCTTCCAGTTCTGCGATCAGGTCTCCCTTGTTCACCTGAACGCCTTCGTATATATGCCAATTCTTAATGCGACCGGTGATCCGAGCTTCAATTTTCTGAGGCCGCTCATACGGCGTATATGCAGAAACCTTTCCCTGTGCACCGATGGTCTGTGTCCAGGGCACGAATTCTACGATAATCAGAAAGAGTATCAGTACCGTCAGGGTGAAACGTGACGCGGTGATTAATTTGCGTGGAACTTTCACCGCCTTCCACGATGGCATGCTTCCGGCGGCGCCGGTTATATCGATATCAACCGCCGCCATACCCATCCCCGGTTGGGAAACTGTGAGAGCCCTCTCTCCTGGATTGCCAATTTCGCGAGCCATGGAGCCTCCGTTTATTCGCGGTTGTGTGACAATAATTCCTTACATATGAGCATGATGCAGCATCACACGACGATCCGCATGATCGGTCAAGTTCGGATCGGTCGACACAAAAATCACCGACCACGGCTCATCTTTGCCGCAGAGACGCCGCAAAATCCTTTCCCGCATGGACGGCTCAAGACTATGGATCAAGCCGTCAAAAATGAGGACTTGAGGACGACCGAGGATTGCCCGTGCCAACAAAATCCGCACGACATGGCCCGGAGCAATCACTTCACCCAACTCGGAGACATCGGACTTGATGCCTCGAGGAAGTGAATCAATCTCTTCATCAAGCTCGGTAAAACGGAGAGCCCAACTGATGTCGTCGTAGGTGACGTAGGAGCGACCCATCACGATATTGTCTTCGATGGTGCCCTTGACAAGGGTCAATTGCGAATCGATCAAGACACTGCGGCATTGATTGATTGCGGTTGGATCAATATACCGGAGGTCGACTCCGTTATACTGCACCACACCTGTCGTCGGCGCTTCCAAACCACCTAAGACCCTAGCCAATGCCGTCTTGGCTGTGGTGGTCTTGGCGTAGATCCCGAGTTTTTCACCGGGCGCCACCTCCAGATTGAAGCTGTCGAACACGGAATGGTGATCATGCACGGCACTGACCCCTTTGCACGTCACACGAATCCCTTCATTCAGATGGGCCGGCAACGAAACGCTTGAGGCGGCCGGGAGCTGATCTTGCGGACGGGAGAAGAGGTAATCAAGCTCCACCAATGAGGTAAAGAAGTAATACACGTGGCCCATGTTCTTGATCAATGAATCAAAATTGAGAACAAGGGCGCCGACGACGGCTTGCGCGGCAACCAATTGGCCGAGGGTCAATTGCCCCGTTGCCATCAACCATCCTGCCATGCCGAGGGCACCGGACATTGCCACGGCCTGTCCTGCGACGGACCCGATGTATTGACGACACAGCACTCGGAATCGCGCCTTTCGAGTTTCGGTATAGTCGTTGATCAGTTGATCGGTCCTTTGCATCAGCCAGGGCTGACTATCGGTTGCCTTGAGCTGCAGCAAATTATCTGAGACATCTTGCATCCAGTGGAAGATCTCATATTTCGCATGGGACATCGCCAACGTCGTCCTCAACGCTCCGCGAGAGAGCACAAAGAACGTAATGGCAAATCCGGCCATAAGAAGGAGATTATAAACGAGGAAGTACGGGTGGTAGATCACCAGCAACGCCATACCGACCGTCCCGCCGACGACCACGTTCACCAAGTCGACCAGCAAGGTAGATAATGCACGTTGCATGAAGATGGCTTCGATAAATCGGTTGGCGATTTCCGACCTATACCCCTGAAACCGATTCAGGGGGAGCTGCTGCACCATGGCAATCGCCACACGTGCCAAAATACGCCGTTGAACGATATCAACCGCGTAGAAATGAAAGGTTTTGAACATCCCCACGAATAACAGCACGCCCAGCATGATACTGGTCAATGTCCAGATCATCACCGGTTGTACCGCGTAGGAGAATGTACTGACCAACTCCTGTACGGTGAGTGGAACGATGAGTGAGAACAGTCCGACTGCTAAAGCATAGGCCAAAATGACGGTGAGAATTCTTTTCTCTACCTTCATCGCCACAGAGAGTTGCTTCATCAGTATTTGAAACAGGTTAGGATGGCTTGAAAGCTCTTTCATGAACACCCCCTGTGATTTAATAAATGAGGGATCTGCTGGCCCAGCGTCACGACACGTTAATCTCGTCCGGGTACTTTAAAACCCGACGAACCTGCTGAATTGAGTGGATTTCCATATTTTTCCAACACCGGAGTCGACACAGGTTTCGACAAGGCCCCCTTGGCCCAGAGCAGTCCTCCGCGCGCCAATACATAATCATACTGGGCACGATACAACTCATAGGCCGCTTCAACCGCGTTGCGTTCACGCGTATTGACGAACAAGATATTGGTGGCTCCCATGTCAAATCGCTTCCGCTCCCCCTCCTCCAGCACCTTCGCCAGTCGGTAGGCCTCCGTTGCAGCCCTGACTCGGTCTCGGGCCCGCACGATCGCGGACACCCAGTTGTCGACATCAAGACTGACTTTTTGCTCGGTGTTCCAGAGTTCATACGTCAACCGCTCTTGCTGGGCTTCCGCATGGGCGACTTTTCCACGTGCCTCTCGATTGAACAACGGCATACTAAAGCGAAGACGCATGTTATAGCCGAAGCCTCCGATCCAATAGAGACTCCCCATTGCCGGTCCTCCCTCGAAAGCCAGCTTCGGCAAAAGGCTGTTCTTCGCGAGTTTAAGATCGATCTGATTCATTTGAATTTCGATAGCCAGGTCCTTGACTTCCGGTCGATCTTCCTTTGCCGCCACCTTGTCCGCGGCAATTTCCTCCTCAGTCGGCAAGGGTGTTTCACCGGTAAACTCCGGAGCCCATTCAGGCAGAGGAGTCACGGGTTCATCGTTCTCCCAGAGAAAGAGTGAGAGCTTGTACTGTTCAAGCTCTACCTTCCGTTGGGCGGCAATGGCAGCCTCCCGGCGGCTCTGGACCTCTTGGCCCGCCTCGGAGACATCAAGCGGAGCCACGGTACCTGCCTTAGCCCTACCCTCCACCTGAGCCAATCGCGCTTCAGCAACGGCCAGGTTTTCCTTCTGCACTTCGGCTTGTTTGACGGCCACTTGCCAGTCCCAGTACTGCACGGCTCCGGCCAAAAAGAGATCTTGCCGTTTCTGCGCCACCTTGATTTCTGCCTGTGGTCCGGAGAGTTCGGCCTGCTGGAACTCGGCATACTCGTCGTTGATCATAAAGCCGCGCAGGAAATTGAAGGATCCGCCGATGATCAGCATTTGTTGCGGCCAGAACAGCTGAAGATCTTGTGGAAAGGCGACAGGCCCCGTGGCTGCAGAACTGAAAAAACCGGGGCCTGAACTCGCAAGCGTCGCATGGTCCCCGAAGCCGTTGCGAATCCCGCCGAACACGTAAGCTCCCCAGGGGTGCCCAAGTTGCAATGTGGTATCATTGTAGCCGCTCACGAGGGCATTGGGTTCGCCAGAAATGTTCGTCAGGTTGTACGTTTGATAGCGATCTGCTTCCAGTTCGTTCCGGATCTTTGGTTCCCATGCTCCCAGCGCTTTTAGCAGTTTCGCCCGAGCCTGAGCCCGTTCCAATCCGGTCGACCGGAGCAGCGGATGAGTCAACTCAATCCGGGCCAACACCTCCTCAATGGTCAAGGGAGCGGTCCGCACTGAATCAGGACTGGTTGAGTCCTTGACTGTCGGGGTGTCCGCCAGGACAGTCACTGGCAACAAGACTAATAAGCCCACCAACAAAGTGATCACGAAAAAATGCTCCTTTGTGGCTGAATTAATCGCGTCTCGGTTGCTTGTAGCCGTTCTTCCCTGCCGCCGTCAGAGGATCCCCATACTTGGCCAAGACGGTATCCTCTGCCGGTTTCGACAAGGCCCCCTTGGCCCAGAGGAGCCCTCCACGTGCCAACACATAATCGTATTGCGCACGATAGAGTTCATACGCCGCCTCGACGGCGTTCTGCTCTCGCATATTCACAAAGAGAATGCTGGTGACGCCCATGTCGAATCGTTTCCGCTCACCTTCCTCCAACGTCTTGGCCAAGCGGTATGATTCCGTCGCGGCCCGCACTCGATCTCTGGCCCGCACGATCGCTGAGAGCCAGTTGTCCACATCGACGCTGACGCGTTGCTCGTAATATTGCTGTTTCAAGACTAGTTGTTGTTGGTCGGCTTCGGCATACATCACCTTCCCTCGACCTTCCCGCTGGAAGATCGGCATCGCAAACTCCGTCCCAAAGTGATACCCGACACCGACAATCCAGTCGCCCGGGGTATCCATTCGTCCGCCGTCAAAATTGAGCTTCGGGAGCAGATAGTTCTTGGCCAGCTTGAGATCGATATTGTTCATTTTGGCTTCGATATAGAGAGCCCGGACCTCCGGCCGATCTTCCTTCGCCGCCACCTTGGCCGCGGTGATCTCCTCTTCCGTCGGCAGCGGGGTCTCACCCGTAAACTCCGGCGCCCATTCAGGAAGGGGGGTTACCGGCTCGCCGTGCTCCCAGAGAAAGAGGGAGAGATTGTACTGCTCATATTCCACCTTCCGTTGCGCGGCGATGGTGGCTTCCCGGCGGCGCTGCACTTCTTGACCTGCCTCAGCGACGTCCAGTGGGGCGATCTTCCCGGCCCTGGCCTGACCTTCCATCTGAGCCAGTCGAGCCTCGGCAACAGCCAGATTTTGCTGCTGCACCTCGGCCTGCTTCACGGCCACCTGCCAGTCCCAGTATTGGACGGCCCCGGCCAGATAGAGGTCCTGCCGTTTCTGTGCCACTTGGATCTCCGCCATTGGCCCGGCAAGTTGGGCCTTCTGGAAATCGGCATATTCCTCGTTGATCATGAAGCCGCGCAGCAGTTTAAACGACCCACCGACGATGAATTGCTGCTGATCATAGTACCCGTGCAAGTCCGGAATCACGGCGCTCGTCTTGACCGTCGTGAGATCCCCAAACCCGTTACGAATTCCCCCATGGACTTTGAAGCCCCAGGGATGTCCGACCTCAAGCTTAGAATCGTTGTAGCCCGACGTCGACTCATGCTGGATGGACAAGAAATTCCACACCTGATACCGATCGACTTCTGTAAAGTTATGGAACTTCGGCTCCCAGGCCCCGAGCGCCTTCAGGATCTTTGCCCGGGCCTCCTTGCGTGCAGTCCCCTCTGCCCGAAGCAAGGGATGGGTCAACTCGATTCTGGCCAGCACTTCCTCGATGGTCAGGGGATTGGTGCGGGTCGACTCAACCTGTACAGGATTCGACGCAGCATTTGAGTCGCTCACCGGTTCCGCCAGTGCCGTCACAGGAAGCAGGATCAACATTACGAATAAGAGAGCGGCCATCGAAGGTTGCTCCTTTGTTGCCAAATTAATCACGTCCTGGCTTTTGATACCCATTCAAGCCCGCCGCCGTCAGGGGGTTCCCATACTTCGCCAACTCGGTTTCAGGCCAGGCTTTCGACAGGGCCCCACGAGCCCACAACATCCCCCCACGCGCCACCGCGTAGTCGGCTTGCGCCCGATACAGTTGGTAGGCGGCCTCGACGGCATTACGTTCGCGCGTGTTGACGAAGAGGATATTGGTCGCCCCCATGTCGAAGCGCTTGCGTTCCCCCTCTTCCAAGACCTTGGCCAAGCGATACGATTCCGTGGCGGCCCGCACCCGGTCCCGAGCCCGCACGATCGCCGAGTACCAGTTATCGACGTCCAGACTGACTTGCTGCTCGTAATATTGCTGCTTTAAGATCAGTTGTTGCTGGCCCACTTCTGCCGACATGACCTTCCCGCGTGCTTCTCTCTGAAACAGCGGCACTTCCGTGTGCACGCCCACTCGATACCCCACACCCACGATCCAGTCCGTGGCAGCATCGGCAGGGCCCCCTTCGAGATTCAATTTGGGGAGCAGATAGTTCTTGGCGAGCTTGAGATCGATGTTGTTCCGCTTGGCTTCGATATAGAGATCCCGGATTTCCGGCCGCTCCTCTTTTGCCTCCACTTTATACCCTGCGATCTCCTCGGCGGTCGGCAGCGGCGTTTCCCCCTGGAACTCCGGCGCCCATTCCGGCTGTGGAGTTACCGGCTCGCCGTGCTCCCAGAGATAGAGCGACAGATTGTACTGCTCATATTCCACCTTCCGTTGGGCGGCGATGGTGGCTTCCCGGCGACGCTGCACTTCCTGGCCTGCCTCAACCACATCAAGCGGGGCGACCGACCCGGCCTTGGCCCGACCCTCCACCTGCGTGTAGCGAGCCTCGGCCACAGCCAGGGCTGCTTTCACGACCTCGGCCTGCCTGACCGCCACTTGCCAATCCCAGTACTGCACGGCACCGGCCAGATAGAGATCTTGCCGTTTCTGCGCGACCTTGATCTCCGCCTGTGGCCCGGCCAGTTCGGCCTGCTGCAACTCAGCGTAGGGCTCGTTGATCATGAGGCCCCGGAGCAGATCGAACGACCCACCCAAGATGAATTGCTGCTGAGGATAGAACCCCAACATGTCAGAAATCAGCGCAATTTTTTGTGTGGTCCCGTAATCCCCGAAGCCGTTCCGGATTCCACCATGGACCCGGAAACCCCAGGGATGCCCGACCTCGAGCTTGGTATCATTAAAGCCACCCGTCAGCACTTGTGGCTGGAGCGGTTCGCAAGACCCATCTGTACCGCAGATTGCTCCAGGGGCAGGTGCTGTCGTGAGGTTCCAGGTTTCATACCGTTCGGCTTCTGTAATGTTATAGAGGGTCGGCTCCCAGTACCCGAGAGCCTTAAGGATCTTCGCCCGGGCCCGGGACCGTTCAGCCCCCTCCGCTCGGAGCAGGGGATGGGTGAGTTCGATTCTTGCTAAGACTTCTTGAATCGTCAGGGGCTCGGTGCGCGTCGATTGAACCTGTGCCGCATTCGACGCCGCAGGGGAGTCGCTCACCGGTTCCGCCAGCGCGGTCATTGGCAGGAGAGTCACAAGGGCCAATACCAGAGCGATCATGCAGGATGCTCCTTTCACAGTGGGTGGCGAACGGCGCTCACAGTAGCAATCTCCTGCTTATTTTTCAAAATAGATAAAACGGATTGGAGTTATCGTGAAATCCGATGTATAGTAGCGTCCCTGCTGTGATTGAGGAGGCTTATGGAGTGGTTGAACTACCATCATCTCCTGTATTTCTGGTCCGTCGCCAAACATGGAACCGTGACCAAGGCCTCCGAAGAACTTCGCCTTGCCCAACCGACAATCAGCGGGCAAATTCGCATGTTGGAGCTCTCGTTAGGAGAACAACTATTCGTGCGGACGGGTCGCCGTCTGGCGCTGACAGAGATGGGACAGGTGGTCTTCAAATACGCAGAAGATATCTTTGCGACCGGGCAAGAGATGCTGAACGCCGTAAAGGGTCAAGGCAGTGGACGCCCGGCCCGCCTGATTGTCGGCATTGCCGATGTCGTCCCCAAACCGTTGGGAACACAATTTCTTAAATCCGCCCTCAAACTGGACCAGCCGACCCATTTAGTGTGCCTGGAAGACAAATTGCCCCGACTCCTGGCCGATCTGGCCTCCCATCGGCTGGACCTGGTCATTTCCGACACACCCGCCCCCTCGAACCTTAAGATGCCCACCTATAGCCATCCGATGGGCGAGTCGGGGGTCACACTCTTCGGCACGCCGAAACTGGCCGCCCAATATCGTCGTGGCTTCCCGCAATCGCTGCATGGGGCACCCATCCTGCTGCCTACCCCGAACGCCATGCTCAGGCGATTGGTCGATCAATGGCTGCTCCATCACCAGCTTCACCCGGCTATCATCGGAGAATTCGATGATAGCATCACATTGAAGGTCTTTGGGCAGGATGGATACGGGATTTTCCCGGGCGCTACGGCAATGGAACAGGAAATCTGCCGTCAATACCAGGTGCGGACTATCGGAAGGCTCGACTCTCTCACCGAACACTTTTACGCCATCACCGTGGAACGCCGTCTCAAACACCCCGCCATCCTTGCCATCGTCCAGGCAGCACGGCGAGAACTCCATAAGTAGTCCGTCCGTACCCTCTCAACACCTCACAGGGTGTTCGGACTTATGCTCCGGTGCGACCCACAGCTTCACAAAGCTGATCTCGCTCCTGCTCGGTCAGTTCTCTCCACTCGCCGACCCCTAAGCCTTCGACGGTAATATGCATGATCCTCAGGCGATGAAGGCGCAGCACTCGATAGCCCAACGTCGCACACATACGCCTGATTTGCCGATTTCGGCCTTCGGTGAGCACGATCCGAAATCGCTTCGCCCCCATACGGATTATCCGACACGGCTTTGTCTGGCTGCCCAACACCGTAACTCCGCCGGACATCCGATCCACAAACAATTGGTCGAAGGGCCGATCCACTTCAACGACATACTCCCGCTCATGCCCGAACTCGGCTCGAAGGATGTCGTTCACAATATCCCCGTCGTTCGTCAAGAGAATCAGGCCCGAGGAATCCTTGTCCAACCGGCCGATGGGAAAAATCCGTTCAGGATGCCCGATCTCCGCGATAATGTTCCGCGCAACATGCGATTCACTCGTTGTCGTCACCCCAACCGGCTTGTGGTATTTGATGTACAGGGGCGCTTGTCCCCAGGATATCACCCGCCCGTTGCAGGCAATGACATCGGAGGAGGTCACACGATCCCCGAGCTTCCCCACTAGGCCGTTCACGGTTACCGCTCCCGACTCAATGAGACGATCGGCCTCACGTCGAGAACAGACCCCCTGCTCCGTGAAAAACTTGTTGAGGCGAATGGCGGTGGTCACGGGCTTATCAGCTGTACCATGGTAGGTGATGCGCGCAAGACACGCACATCAGTAGACCCTGCGCCCGGCCCGAATCCGACCGAGCATGCGGTAGATCAGCCGCGCAATAGAAAATTGCGGCGCAACAAACCCTTCAATGGGGGCAATTTCGCTCACATCCATCCCCACGATACCGGGCCCCTTGGCAAGGGCATCAACCAAGTTGAGCGTGTCATACCAACCCAACCCACCGGGCTCAGGGGTACCCAATGCCGGGATAATCGAGGCGTCCAGCCCATCACAGTCGAATGTGAGATAGACCGGCCCTCGACAGGCGGCAACGACCTCGGGAATCCATTTGGAGGCTTTCCCTTCATAGGGTCCGGACGGATCCACGATGTTTGCCGCAAAGAAGGTGGTGATTCGGTCCGTGGTCCGGATCCGAGAGA
>JAOUPN010000428.1 GCA_029879905.1 Nitrospira sp.
TCTCGGCTGGGGAATTGCTCGCCTGCGGCATTTGCCCAACAGTGGGCCCGTCAACAGCCGGCGGCGTGAGGCTGGCATTTATGGTGTCCACTATTGACGACCGGGGTCAAGGTTAAGTTCTGATCTACGTTGAGCAAGGCTATTTCTTCTCTTAATGTCTACCTTGACCTTAGCCTCAACCTAAACCTTCCTGTGACTTGCAGCTTTCCAGGCCGGTCCCCTACAATGTCGGCACCATGACTACCGAAACCACCAAAGATCCGAAACAGTACCCGATACTCCGTAACCTCCAGTTTTCGCCCATCAAGCAGGGGGAAGACCAGTTCATCGTGCTCTGGGACCCGACAGGCTTGAGCAAGGACAAACTAGTTCTGCCGCTGAACTATTTCTTCATTGTCCAGCACTTTGACGGCGAACATTCTCTGACGGATATCGTTGGGCTGTATCTCAAACGATTCGGTGAGTTCCTGATGCCCAACAAGGTCGAGCAATTGGTGGCTGAGCTGGACACAAAACTCTTTCTTGAAGGTGACAGGGCTGACACGGCGCGGCAGCAGATTCAAGAGGAATACCGTCAGGCGCCTGTTCGCACGGCGATCTTTGCCGGGCGCAGTTACGAAGCTGATGGGACTAAATTGAAAAAACAGGTTGAAGGATTCTTTACGTCCAAGGAGGGCCCGGATTATAAGCCGTCCTCCAATGCCGGTAAACTCATCAAGGCGCTGGTGACGCCGACATATGATCTGAAACAAGCCGGGCCGATCTACGCCTGGGCCTATAAAGAATTGCAGGAAGCGACGCAGCCGGATGTCTATGTCGTGATTGGAACTGCCTATGCAGGGATGGAAAGTCTCTTTGCCGTCACCGACAAAGATTTTGAGATACCGATAGGCCTTGTTCGGGCTGATCAGCCGATCCTCTCTCAACTGCGAGAGCGGAGACCGGATTCCTTCAACGACGATCTCTGTCATCAGGCGGAACATGCCATCGAGTTTCAGTTGCCGTTTCTGCAGGAAGCGGTCGGCAGCAAGAAACCCTTTACTATCGTGCCGATTCTCTGTTCCTTTTCGGCTCTCAGCGTGTCAGAGCCTGAGACGCTCAATCAGGTGACATCGTTTTTGGATACGTTAGAGGAGATTCTCAAGAAGGATGGACGAAGCTACTGCGTAATCGCGGCAGGGGAGTTGGCTCACCTCGGCATGCGCTACGGCGATAAGGAACCGCCCACCGATTTCTCTTTTCATCGGTCAATGCAACGCGATCTTGAAATGCTGAAGCCTGTCGAAGAGTTGAAGGCCGACGAGTTTGCCAACTACATCATCAAGGAACAGGACCAACGTCGGATCTCCGGCTTTGCCCCGATCTTCTCACTCTTGCGCTTGATCGAGGCTGAGAAGGGCGAAGTCCTCCGCTACGACCGTGGTATTACCGACCAATATAACTCTACTGTGACCTATGCCAGCATGGCATTCTTCTAGTCTGATACGACAAGTGGCCACCAGATTCATGGAGGTCAAGGTTAAGGATTAGGTTAAGAGGAAGGTTAAGGCCCAGGGTAAAGGTAAGAAGAAAGATCGGAAGCGCGTACACACAGGTTTTTGCTCAGCCTCAGCCTCAACCTTAGCCGTTTTATTGTCCCGTAGGCTGCTAAGACGATGTTTCGACGTACGACAGTGCATCTGATTCTGATCCTTGTGCTCATTGGGATGGGGCAGGCAATCAGTGCGGGTGCCGTTGATGAGGTGTCGGCCGAACCATCACTGCAAGACATACTCAAGCAGCTATTGGTCCAAAAGGATCAGCACGCTTCCGATTCCAGCTTTCATGTACGTTTGGCGGATGTCTATCTGGACCTTGGCGATGATCCGGCAGGGGAACAGTCTGCCCGCAAAGCCTTCTATGATGAGGGCGCCCAAGCGGCAAAGCAAGCTATTGATCTTCAAGAACAGAATGCGGATGCCCATTATCTCTATGCGGCCAATCTTGGCAGTGGTGCTCAGCTGACCGGATTGATGGCATCAGCCTTTACGGTAAAGGAGTTGAAACAACACGTCGATCGAGCCTTGCTCTTGAACCCCAACCATGCTGCAGCGCTTCATATGAAGGGAATGATGCTGGAAGAATTGCCCTGGGTCTTAGGCGGCGATGCCGACGGCGCTCTGGCACATCTCAAACGCGCGGTCGCCGTCAAGCCTGATTATGTCCATGCGCGACTTGATCTAGCGAAAGTCTATTTGAAACGGAAAGATCAAGCCGCAGCACAAAAGGAACTCGACGCCATCCTCTCACGTCCCCTCAATCCCACCGCCTCGGCAGGCGAACGCCGCCATCGTGAAGAAGCACAACGATTGCTGAACACATTGAAGAAGCCGTAACGAATTCGGACGAGTTAGGTCGACGAGTCGATGAAGGCCATGTGAGCCATATCGAAATCGCGGACTATCACTAACAAGAACTAACCGAATCCGAGCCGTCGTGTTGGATCTGGGTTATTGCTGACCGCCCGACGTTTACCATCCCATCGGCCTCCCACCCATCATGGCGAGATGTTACGAGAAGAATTTATCAAGCCGCTCAGGATTACACAGGTGTCATTGGCTTCTCGACTCGGCATCTCGTTTCCGCTCTCGAACGAGGTTATTCGTGGTCGGCGAGGCGTAACACCGGATACTGCGCTTCGATTAGCGCGTGTCTTTTGAATGCGGGCTGATTTTGGGCTGCGATTGCAGATGGATTGGGACCTTTGGCATGCGACGCAGGATTCGTACGCGAGCGAAATAGAAAAGTCATGCCGTGCGCTCAGCGTAACATCTACCAAGCCAGAATGGGCAATCAGGCCCCTCGATTTGGCGCATATCCATCGGGGCTTAGGTTGGAGGCGAACATTACCTCGCGTGATCGGGTCAGGGAGTGCAGTAAAGCAGAAGTCTCCCATTTTTAGGAGATAGTTAATAAGTAAAAGCCTGACCGTACGCAGTAACAGCAGTCAATCTAGCGGGTTGAAGTCCCGTCCGGGGAGTTGTCCGTACGCCCCGGTAGCATGAGGAAGCGGCGCTGGCGCAAGCCGGGGTCGTGAGTTTCCACACAGC
>JAOUPN010000094.1 GCA_029879905.1 Nitrospira sp.
TGGTCAACGTTTCCACACGTCTGAATGACGGCTATCAGTTCGGTCTTGGAGCTGAAATCGGCATCAGTACCTCGCGGATTCATGCACGCGGTCCGATGGGGCTTGAGGAATTGACCTGTTTCAAGTTTATCGTGTTGGGGAGCGGGCAACTCCGAGAATAAATGCCCTCTGATCCTGTCTCGTTTGCCCTTGGTACCCCCGGTCATCTCTGTTTTCCCTCCACGCGTGCGCTCGCCGGAACATTCAGAGAAAATGGCGGGCATGTTGTCGCCCGTCAGAGCGGACATCTGGTGTTTTACCGCCCGGACGGCCGGAGGTTTCTGGCGACGGATCCCGCAGGCCATCCGTTACATGAGTGTGAGTGGCAGACGCATGCGGATGGAATCGTATCCTTGTCGAGGGCGCGGATTCGCCTTGATTGGGACCGATGGGTCGGATTGAAGCCCGGCGGGCTGGTGAATGAAACCAGATTAAATCTGGCGACGCGGCCGGGTTGGCAGCGCCTCACGGCGGAAGATTTGCGGCAGATGGCGTCACGGGCCATGCGTGTTCCTATGGAGGAGGTGCGGTTTTTTTATGGTGACGACGATCTCGTGATCGACGGACATGGGCAGGCGACGATCCGACATCGAAAAGATGCGTTCTATGCGTTGGATGACGGGTCATTCGAGACCGCCAGATTTATGGCCTGCATGGGGGCCATGCATTGGGATCGCATCGATTTTCTCCCGGTTGTCGAACTCTTCAAGTCTCTGTTTCCTGGAACGGGATCCGCGACGTTCGAACTCATCCGTGGCCTGTATGACGACCAAAATGAAGGATCGGCCGATCCACGGCCCTTGCGGTATCGGGGCATTCCGACCTACCCATCAGAAGCGGCATTTCGTCTGTTTAGAAGTTTTTTCTCGCCCCACGTATCATCTGGAGGCGATCCCTTGACGATGTTTCTGGATCAAGCTCGCGCCCATGAGATTACATGGACTCCGGCGCCTGACCCGCCGGTTCGATATGTGTATGAACAGTCATCGCTGTGTCTGACAGTGCAGGGTGAACGGATTCAAAAAGCGACGGTAGCGGATGATTGGACGGGGCTGTCCTATGTGAATCCGGCCGGGCGTCGTGTGATTCCATGGGATCGGTCTGTCACGGTGCGAAGTGACGGCGTCGAGTTGATCGATCGGCAGCACCATCAACATATGGCGATGAATGTCAGGGATCTACAACCGATGCCGTCCGGGCCGGTTCCGGCTCCGAGTCCGGTCGATTGGCGGTCGGTATTCGTTGAGGGTGTACCGTCGGTCAATGTCGGTGAGGTATTCGGGGCCATGGTCCTATATCCGGAGGATCATGCGCCGATCGGAGAACTGGCGGCACAGCCGTTCGTGGCAGACTATCTACAAGATGTGGCGGAGCAAGATCGAGAAGTCGGCCACCTTATCTCGCAGGCCGAACGTATTTTGATCGATAACGGCGATGCGGTTATCGCAACCTGCATTCCCTTCGACCGTCCACGTGAGATTGTGGCGCATATGCGATACCCTGCCTTTGCGATTAAACAGGCGCAACAGATCTGGTCGGTGTGCGCTGAATTGCGGTGTTGGGACTGGCTCACGCGGACTCGATTTGTCGAAAAGAAGGTTGAAGCGTCGATCGGAGAATCGTACGATCTGGCCTATGTGTGGGTGTCGTACGAGGATTGTGAACGTCCGGAGGCACTAGATGCGCAGGTTCGAACATTGGCATCAAGGATTCGGTCAGGCGGCAATGCGTTTGTTGTGGGGCCGGTTCGATTCAAAATCGATCTCGGCAAATCCGGTTTTGACCTGTGCTGGGAAGAACCTGTTGAATCGCTGCCGACCTTCCAAATGCATAGAACGATTCTACCCAAGGCTACACTGAAAGCTGGGCTGACCCTGTTTCACGTCAGGCGGCTGTAGTGCGCCAGCGCTCAATGCTGTTTTTTACTACGAATCTTGACCGATGGGTTCGTCTAGCAGGCTGCGGAAGAAAATCTATTGATGTGCTTCGACAGGTCTGTCCTGAGTTGATCGAAGGGCTCAGCACGAACGGAAAACCTCAGCATAATCAATGGCTGCTCCGTTCGTCCTGAGGCTCTCGAAGCCTGTGGTGAGTTCATCGAACCGGGTGAACGGAAAGCTTTTCCACAATCTTCCAGAAGAGGGATTTGATATTTCGTTACTGCCGAAATATCCGTCGAACCGGATGACTACCGCCGATGGCCGCCGCCTCCGCCTCTGTGAGAAGACCCTCCCTTGTGCATACCTCCCCCTCCGCCACGGAATCCTCCACCGCTATGCATACCGCCGCCACCTCTGAACTGACTTCCTGATTGAAAGCCCCCATTCCCTGAAATCCCGCTTTTTCCTGAAAACCCACTTCTTCCTGAAAATCCACCGGAACCTGAAAATCCGCCGGATCCTGAAAATCCGCTGGACGGAGCGCGGTGTCTTCCGTATGAGGAGGACGGTGTATGACGTGGGTGTTGTGCCGATCTGGGGGCAATGTCTTTAGGGGCATGTGATGGGGAGACATGTCTCCCGCCGAATTCACTGGGTGCCGGTAAATGGTTGCGGGAATCTGGCGTACCGAGACGTGCCGCATTTCTTTGGCGGTGCCGGTTGTGGGAGCCTGATCGCATGTCCGGAGCGCGCTCGAAGCCGGAGTATCCTCCGATATGAGGAGCCTCCGCTCCACGGAAGTGCTCTTGGCTACCGGATGAGAAGTATTCTCGGCCACCCGAATATGCGTTCGTACGGCCGAATTCTCTATGCAGCGCCCTATTCTGATAGGGTACTCCGCGCCGATGCAGCGAGTTATGGCGCCAGACATGATTGCCGCGTACAAAAATCTGGTAGGAGGGCCAGTTGAACCCGCTCCAGAACCATCTGCTCGCGATGTGGGTACCCAGGCCCCACGTGAATCCGGCATAGAAACCGGAGTCGACATAATAGCCGTGCCAAGGGGCCCAATACACCGGTGTGTATGTAGGCCACCACCAGGTGCCGTAGATGACCATCGGATTGTAGTAGGGGACATAGATAAAAGAGGGATCGACAGAGGTGATGATGATCGTCGATCCGGTATAGCTCACGCGCTGGTGGTCATCACTTTCGAGATTTCCTGCATCGGCGGCTTTTTGCCGCAGGCCTTGGATGGTTTCCATGACCTGCTCCTGTTGAGACAAGAAGGCATCCCCCAGTTGTTCCATCCAGGTCAACTTTTCATCCATGACCGCAAGGATTTGTGGAAACGCCACCAGCGCCTTTACGCTGGGGTCCCAGGAAAATTCCGAGACGGCCTCCACAGCTTGTTCTCCCTCCATCTCAGGATGTGCGACGGACCAACGAGCCGCCTCAATCACTTCCAACGGATAGGTTGCCGCCATCAAGATCTGTGACAAAAGTGCATCGGGGTAGAGGGCGATCGGGGCCAGCATTTGATCGAGTTCCGCTTGCGTGAACAGAGGCCGGTTTTGTTGTGACGGGTCTTGCGGCGGCGTTGCCGAGGCCTGAAATGATTGGTCGGTGAATTCTTCAACGTCGGCTTGAGCAAGAGCGTTGGGGACGAAGAGCGGAAGAATCAGGAGCAGCGTGAGCGGAGCTGCGAGAAGCTGGGTCATCGGTCACCTCCCGGTCCGAATTGATTAACGACGAGACGGAGGAGATATGCGTTAATTCTATCATCTTCCTGTCTGAAAAGGGGAGGGTGTGCTTTCTATCGTGTAGGGAGGCAATCATCGTGTGTTTTGATAGACATAGGAGTCTTGATGGGGAACATACGACGGTGCAGGAATGATTTAGGCGGAAAGATACTGCCGCGGTACACGCGGGCCGATGGCGCAGAGAACTTCGTAGGGAATTGTTCCGGTCCATTGGGCGATATCGTCTGCCGTAATTCGGCCGTCTCCCTGGCTGCCGATGAGCACAGCCTCATCTCCGACGGCGACTCCGGTGATGCCTGTCACGTCGATCATGATCATGTCCATGCAGACGATTCCCGCAATCGGGGCGCGTTGTCCGTGAATCAGGACTGAGCCACGATTGGACAAACGGCGACTGATGCCGTCTGCGTATCCGACGGGCAGCACTGCAATCGTAGTCGTCCGTTTGGCAGTGAAGGTCCCTCCGTAACTGATCTTATGCCCGGGTTGAACCGTTCTCAGTTGAGCGATCGTGGTTCGCAGGGAGAGGACCGGCTTCAGATGAGGAACAGCCACGGAGTCCGGCAGTGTGTGATAACCGTAGAGCATGATGCCGGGACGAACAAGTGAGAATTGGGCGTCAAGGAAACGCACGGCGCCGGCACTGTTGGCTGCATGGATCAGCGGGACTCTGAACCCCGCAGCCTTGACGGCGGTGATTGCGTCGTGAAAACGGTTCAACTGTTCTTGCGTCGCTTCGACCGCCGGTCCGTCGGCCTCCGCCAGGTGTGTCATGAGTCCTTCCACATGCAGAGTACTCGGGAAGTTTCGATCGGTGAACAACGTGCTTATGTCGTGTGCGGTGACGCCCAATCGACCCATGCCGGTTTCGATTTTGAGGTGAACGGGATAAGGGGTCTGAAACGAAGAGGCTGCTTGTGACAAGGCCGGGAGTATGGATACATCGCTGACGACAGGAGTGAGTTGATGGGCGAACAGATCTCCGAGCTGCGCCGGAAACAGGGGACCGAGTACGACGATCGGCGCATTGATTCCGGCTTGCCTGAGTGCAATTCCCTCGTCGATCGAGAAGACGGCCACACGGGAGAGACCCCGGCGAATCAATGCCTTGGTTGTTTCAATATCTCCGTGCCCGTAGGCATTGGCTTTCACGACCGCCATCATGTCGCAGCCCGGGCGTAAGATGCCGCGAAATTGCGTCACGTTATAGGTCAGGGCGCTCAGGTCGATGGAGGCGCAGGTCGGGAGGAATGTTGAAGTAGTCGGCACGCTCGGGGACAGGGTGGAGGTCCGGGATCTCAGACTTCCATAATTTCCTGTTCCTTTTTCTTAATCACATCGTCGATCTTTTGCCCGAATTGATCGGTGAGCTTTTGGGTTTCTTGCTCGGCTTTCCGCAACTCATCTTCGGTCAGCTTCGCATCTTTTTGTAACTTCTTCAACTCTTCGTTTGCTTCGCGTCTGAATCCGCGAATCTGGATTTTTGATTCCTCGCCGTGCTTTTTGCAGATTTTCGTCAACTCTTTGCGTCGTTCTTCCGTGAGCGGCGGGAGTGGAACGCGAATGATTTTCCCATCGTTCGACGGGGTGATGCCAAGACCGGAATTGGCCAGTGCCTTCTCGATTTCTTTGATTTTTTGTGGTTCCCACGGTTGAATGGTGATCAAGCGCGCTTCAGGTGTGGAGATATTGGCGATCTGTTTCAACGGAGTCATGGTGCCGTAATAGTCGACGCGAACTCCGTCGAGAAGGGCCACGGAGGCTCGTCCGGTGCGGAGGCCGGCCAAATCCCGCTTCAAGTGTTCGACGGCTTGCTCCATTTGCGTGGTGAGCTTTTGATGAGTCTGGGCTGCGTTGGACATGACGATACTCCGTGGTGATCGGTGGTCAGCGATTCCCGAGCGTGACCAGGGTCCCGATCGGCTCGCCTAACGCCACACGTTTAAAGTTACCCGTCACTTTGAGATTGAACACGATGAGCGGGAGATTGTTGTCCATACAAAGACTGATGGCCGTCGAATCCATGACTTTCAGACTTTGATTGAGAATGTTGATGTAGGGAATGTCCGCGTACTTTTTGGCGTCGGGATATTTCATGGGGTCGGCATCGTAAATGCCGTCCACTTTGGTGCCTTTCATGATGACGTCGGCTCCGATCTCCATCGCTCGAAGCACTGCGGCGGTGTCGGTGGAAAAGTAGGGGTTGCCCGTGCCTCCCGCAAAAATCACGACTCGGTTTTTTTCCAAGTGGCGGATCGCTCGACGTCGGATATAGCCTTCAGCCAGTTGCCGCATTTCGATGGCGGACTGGACGCGTGTATGGACACCGGCGCGTTCCAAGGAATTTTGTAGGGCCAAAGCATTGAGGACCGTGGCCAACATGCCCATGTAGTCGGCCGAGGCGCGTTCCATACCCGACGCGCTGGCCGCGATGCCGCGAAAAATGTTTCCGCCTCCGATGACGACGGCGACTTGCACCCCGAGCGAGGTGACGGAGGCGATTTCTTCCGCGAGGCCTTCGAGGATGGAAGGTTGAATGCCGTAGCCCTGCTCACCGGCCAACATCTCCCCGCTGACTTTCAGAAGGAGGCGCCGGTATTTGGCAGTGCTCATGCTTCGCCTAGTTGATAGCGGGTGAACCGGCGGATATTCATGTTCTCACCGATTTTAGCTATTTTTTGAGCCAGGAGATCCTTGATGGTCACTGCGGGATCCTTGATAAAGGATTGTTCCATCAAACAGTTTTCCTGGCAGAATTTTTCCAGTTTCCCCTCGACGATTTTCGGCCAGGCGGCCGGGGGCTTTCCCATTTCTTTGGCCTGCCCCTCATAAATCGCCCGCTCCTTGTCGAGCAGATCCTTGGGAATGTCGTCGCGTTTGACGTATTGTGGTTTGGACGCCGCAATTTGAAGGGCGAGATCATTGACGAAGGATTTGAACTCCTCGTTGCGGGCGACGAAGTCCGTTTCGCAATTGACTTCGATCAGAACGCCGATCTTTCCCCCCATATGGATATACGCATGGATGAGACCTTGGTTGGTCTCACGTCCGGATTTTTTTGCCGCCGCCGCCAAGCCCTTTTGTCGGAGGTAGTCGACGGCCTTCTCGACGTCGTTGTCGTTTTCAGCGAGGGCTTTTTGGCAATCAAGAATCCCTGCGCCGGTCTTTTCACGAAGTTCTTTCACAAACTGACTTGATCCTGCCATGGTCCGTTGTCCTTCTTCTGTGCGAACTTAAATTAGAGAGTGACGGAACACATACCGTTACGATGCCGGGACGCTTTCAAGGCGCGAGGCCGGTTTTTGCTCGTTTGTGCCCGGTGCGGGCTGAAATTCTGCCTCATCGCGCTGTGTTTTGAGATGCGTTCCTTCGACGCACGCATCCGCGATTTTCGACGTGATGAGTTTGATCGAACGGATGGCGTCGTCGTTGCCCGGAATCGGATAGGTGATGTGATTAGGGTCGCAATTGCTGTCCAAAATAGCGATGACGGGGATATCCAGTCTGGTGGCTTCCTGGACGGCGATCTTCTCGATGCGCGTGTCGAGAATGAACACGGCACCGGGAAGTGCGCGCATGTTCTTGATGCCGGACAGGTATTTTTGCAGTTTCAGGATATCTTTCTGCATCAACATGATTTCTTTTTTCTTGAGGCCGTGCTCGCTGGGATTTTCCAAGATCGATTCCATCTTCTTCATCTTGTCGATGCTGCGGCGGATCGTTTGAAAGTTGGTCAGCATGCCTCCGAGCCAACGCTGATTGACGAAGAACATGTTGGCCCGCTTCGCCTCTTCTTCCAAAATTTCCGCGGCTTGCCGTTTCGTGCCGATGAACAGGATGGATTCGCCGGCTGCCACCGTGTCTCGGACGAAGGCATAGGCCTGCTCCATGCGTGTGAGCGTCTGCTGCAAATCGATGATATAGATGCCGTTTCGCTCGCCGAAGAGAAACTTTTTCATCTTCGGATTCCAGCGATTCGTTTGATGCCCGAAATGTACGCCGGCTTCCAATAACTCCTTGATTGCAACGATTCCCATGCCTTCACCTCCCTTCAAGGCTTGCAGAGCGCCTGAAACCAGGCGAGGGGAACGAGCCCCTTATCCTCAAGCCGAGCAGCGCCTACGCTGATGTTGGATTTAAATAAGCCCTCTCCAACCATGCGGAGAGAGCCGTAAACTGGTTGATTAGTGCACCCCGCAAAGCCTTGGCACGCTATCATAGTTTGGGTGGATGTTTCAAGCGGCGGGACGAGAATTCTAATTTAAGATCGGTAGCTTGCGTTAATGCGGACATAGTCGTAGGAGAGATCGGTCGTCCACATGTGAGCCTCCGCTCGACCCTGTCCAAGACCGATCGTGATCGTAAACTCCTTGCGCTTGAAGACCTGATCGATTTTTCGTTCCATGGCAAGGCCTGTTCCCATTCCACGTCTGACCATGAGTACATTGTCAAAGCTGACCGACACCCTGTCTTGATTCATGGGAACACCGGAGCGGCCGATGGCTCCCATAACCCGGCCCCAATTGGCATCCTCTCCGAACAACGCGGTTTTGACGAGGTTGGAAGTGGCCACCGTGACCGCTACGCGTTTGGCGGCTGCGACCGTTGTGGCGCCACGGACGAGGATTTTTACGACCTTGGTTACGCCTTCGCCGTCTCGGCAGATCGCCAGCGCGAGCTGTTGTGACGCCTCGGTTAACGCCTGTACAAAGAGGCGATAGTCGCGGGTCCCCTGCCGGATCTGAGGATTTTTGGCCAGCCCGTTGGCCAGGCAAAGGACCGTATCGTTTGTGCTGGTATCGCCGTCCACGGTAATGCAATTGAAGGACTGGTCGACGGCGGATTTCAGCGCGTGCTGGAGCGTCGCTGGTAGGATGGCGGCGTCGGTCGTCAGATAGGCCAACATCGTGGCCATGTCGGGGTGAATCATTCCCGAGCCCTTGGCGATTCCGCCGATGGTCACGACTGTTCCGCCGATGCGTGTCCGGACGGCGACGGTTTTGGGGCGCAGATCGGTGGTGAGGATCGCGCGAGCGGCATGTGTTCCGCCTTGTCGGCTGAGACGGGAGATGAGGACGGGAATGCCTGCGGTAATGCGATCAATCGGTAATATGCGACCGATGACACCGGTGGAGCCGACGAAGACCTGATGGAGAGGGACGGAGAGTCTTCTGGCGACTTCGGATGCCATGGTACGCGCCGCGGCCAGCCCCGTTTTCCCTGTGCAGGCATTGGCATTCCCGCTGTTCACGATGATGGCTCGACCACGGCGTGTGCGAAGATGGATGCGATCGAGTTGCACCGGTGCGGCAGCAACCTGGTTTTGAGTAAAGACTCCGGCGATCGGCCCGGTGACTTCCGAGGTGATTAAGGCCAAGTCCAGATTGCCGGCCTTCTTGATTCCGCAATGGATGCCGGCTGCTTCAAATCCTATCGGCGCCGTGACGCCGGTCGTCTCGTTCTTTTTCACCTGGTCCTATTTCTTGGAGGGGTAGACCGCATGTGTCACCGGTGAGTTACCATGTTCCATCATTATGGATAGCTGCTTGGCCCCGTGAGCCCGCTGTCTTCAGGAATGCCCATCATCAGATTCATGGCTTGGATGGCTTGGCCCGCGGCACCCTTGACAAGATTGTCCACGGCGGCGACGGTCACGACCCATCCTGTTCGAGTATCGGTATGCACGCCCACATCGCAATAGTTCGACCCCTTGATATAGCGGGGATTGGGCACGATGTCCTCATAGAGACGGATGAACCGCTCGCCTTTGTAAAACTCCTTGTACAGAGCGCGAAGGTCGACCAGCGATATATCACGTGTCAGTTTGCCGTATGCGGTACTCAAGATGCCGCGATTCATCGGTACCAAGTGGGGCGTGAATGTGACCGTGACGGTTCCGGTTGTTCCGGTGATTCCAGAGAGTTCCTGTTCGATTTCAGGAATATGACGGTGTTGGCCGATCTTGTACGGCTCCAGCGATTCATGTGCTTCCGGGAAGTGGTAGGCGAGGGCAGGGCTGCGTCCCGCGCCGGAGATGCCGGACTTGGCATCGATCACGATCATGTCCCGGTGGACTAATTTGTTGGCGATGAGAGGCGCTAATTGCAAAATGGCTGCGGTCGGGTAACAGCCTGGAGAGGCGACAAGTTTTGCGTGGGCGATGCTGTCCCGGTGGAGTTCCGGTAAACCGTACACGGCTTCTCGTAAGAGCTCAGGGTAGAGATGCGGCGTTCGATACCACGATTCGTAGCGTGCGGCATCCTTGATCCGATAGTCGGCGCTGAGATCGACGACCAACTTTCCTGCCTTTCTGCAGACAGCGACCGGGTCTTGTGATTTGGTGTGAGGCAGAGCCAGGAATACGGCATCGGCCCGTTCCGCCAATGCTTCAGGAGCCAATGCTTCAAACCGGTGTTCGACGACGCCGGTCAAGCTGGGAAATACCGATGATACCGGTTGTCCGGCCGATTTCTCCGAGGTGACTGCGACAATCTCATAATACGGATGCGCGGCGGCAAGCCGCACGAGTTCCGCTCCGGCATACCCACTGGCTCCTGCAATTGCAATGCGAAACGTTTTGCTCATGATGGTTCGTCACTTGTCCGATCACGCCGTCGGCATCGGTGCGTGAGGCGCGGCACATAAAAAAGGGAAGGCCGTGAGCCTTCCCTTTTCGACTGTCGGCTCCTGCGCCAAATCCTTATCGTTTGGAGTATTGGAAGCGCTTGCGGGCGCCTTTTTGTCCGTACTTTTTACGTTCTTTCACGCGAGAGTCTCGTGTGAGCAGGCCCTCTTTTTTTAGAGGAGGTCTCACGGATGGATTCATCGTCACCAGCGCTCGCGAAATAGCATGGCGGAGTGCTCCGGCCTGTCCTGTGGGGCCGCCGCCGTACACCGTAGCATTGATGGAACATTTTCCGATCAGCCCGGCCATTTCAAGAGGGAGTTGGATGATCTGTCGCAGGGTCAAGCGGGGAAACGCTTTCTCCAGCGGTTGGTCGTTGACGGTGATATCTCCGGCTGCACCGGTCACCCAGGCCCTCGCGACCGCGCACTTTCTCCGTCCCGTTGCGTACTGTGTTGCCACTGCCATATGAGACTCGCCTCCTTCCGTCCTCTGCAGGATGTTGAAAAATTCCGCCAGCTTCTTGTAGGTCAAGGTTGAGGCTAAGGTCGAGTAAATTCAAATCCCGTCTTAACCTTAACCTCGACCTCAGCCTGTTCTGTTTCGCTTGCTGCGGCCTCGCTGGACGGCCATTTTGAACATCCTGCAAGATGTTCTGCCGCCCGTAATGTTGCCTCGCTGTTTCGCATTGCTGCATCTATAAAGAAATAGGCTCCGGTTGCTGCGCGTGATGCGGATGATTGGGACCGACGTAGACGCGGAGCTTCCTTGCCATGCCGTTTCCGAGAGGATTCTTGGGCAACATGCCTTCGATGGCTTGAACCAGCAGTTGCGTCGGGTCTTTTCGAAAC
>JAOUPN010000429.1 GCA_029879905.1 Nitrospira sp.
TTAATCCGGTCGATGATGACATGGTTGGGCGTGTCGGGGTCGGCTTGATCGAACAGGACACATTCATGCCCCGCTTGCTTGATGACGGACGACAGCGACATGATGCCGATGGGAGGGAACCCCATCACGCGGACATGGCCGTTTGGGGCTCGTGTTTTTGCGGGCAGTGCGTAGAATTGTGGATCGCGAACGTGAATAAGAAAGACTCGCAGACAGACTCCTTGATCGGATTTCGATCAGAATCGGAAAGAATGTTGACGGAGTGAGTACGTGGGAGAAACCAAGGGAGTGACGATGCAGGTTGAACCCTACCATGCGTATATCACTCTGTCAATGACGCAGCGGCGGATTCACACCTATCAGCTTGTAGCGCGGCAATCCGATTGGTCAGGTTGACTCGTTTAGTCAGGAGCGTATGCTCTCTTGTCGGGAGAAGAAAAGCAACTGTCTTAACTGTCAAGCCTCTGCACCACCTGCAAGACGCCACGGACATTGCTGCTGCATCATGGCGTTGAGAATCGTGAGGAGCTTCCGCATGCAGGCCACGAGCAGGAGAAGAAAAGGGGACATTCTTATTTACTGTTGAACCCGCCTCCCCTATTCCGGAGATTCGTGCCATGCCACGCACCGCTCGGGCCTCGGTCGGGGGCCTCTGCTACCACGTCCTCAATCTGGGCAATGCCCGGGCCGAGAGCTTTCGGAAGCCGGAGGACTCTGCCGCCTTTCTCGCGCTGTTGCGTGAGGCGATCGAGCGTGTGCCCGTCCGCCTCCTGGCCTACTGCGTCAGGCCGACACATGTTCACCTGGCCGTGTGGCCCACGAGGGGTCGGGATCTGCGTCGGTTCCTGCACTGGCTGTTGACTGCCCATGTGCGCCGCTATCATCGGCACTATCAGTCGAGTGGCCATGTGTGGCAGGGGCGGTTCAAGGCCTTTCCCATTCAGCGGGACGACCATCTCTTGACGGTGCTGCGGTACATCGAGCGCAATCTGTTGCGGGCCGGACTGGTGGCGCGGGCGGACGAGTGGCGGTGGTCCAACCTGTGAGAGCGGGGCAGGGGAGGCGGGTGGCTGCACCCCTCCCCCGTGTCGGGTCCGCCGGTCGGCGCGGCGGTTAGGGCTGGAGTCGAGCCTCAATCCACGCGGACGGCCCAGGGGAGGCACGATAAAGTAGAATGTCCCCTTTTGTTCCAAATATCAGAAGGGTTTTAGCGGAATGGTCGAAGGTTTGAGCAGAGGGCGGCACAAGGTTACCGTGACGGGCGCCACGAAGGATCACGACCTCGTCGCAGCCAGCCAGACCATCACCGTCGAAGTTCAATAGGAAGAGACCACACCGGCTTCACGCCGCCAGGGTCATATGCATGGCCTTGGCGCGCATGGTTCCTCATGCTGCGTTCCCACATAGCCCTCTTGCGAAGACACGTGTCGTTGCCTGATTGTGCGACGATTGCTTCTCACCGATGGTCAGCATGAGCGGTCCAGACATGGCTGTTACGACCTCGTTTGTCGCAGAGATAACGGTGTTCGCACGTTGTCGGGAATATCGATGAATCTCCCGCGGATCTGAGTCTGCTGCTTGACAAAGAAGAAAAGACTCCCGACCCCTTTATGTCCGACAGCAAATCGTGCACAACCGACAGTACATTTCTCCAACAGCACAAGCGCTTCAATTTGATTTCATGCTGTCAGATGAATTAGGGGGAGATGGCCAGGGTGGGCAATCCACCCGTACACCGGATGTGCGGATCTTTGCTCGGATCGACGGACAAGATTATGAACTTGGGCCGAAGGTAGCGCCAACGCCTATAGCCGGTCAGTCTGGCTGGTTCCATACGGAAGTGTCGCTCATAGCCAGGCAGGATTTAGGAAATCCACAAAGCCCAAGTGTGGATTTGCACGGCAAGGTCACGTCTCTTAGCTTCCGCTTGTCGATGACAGGCACTCCACCCATCGTTCGAGAGCGTCCGGCAAGTCTCATGCTCGATAATATTGGGTTAAGGATGCTCGGTTCGCCAATCATGGCAGAGTCCACTGATGCACCTATCGTGCTCTCAGGCGCAGAAGTGACGCAGTCAGTTAGCGATTCAATGCTGGCGGCAGCTGTTTCCCAGTGGTTGGGACTGCCTACGGAAGCCAATGATCTAATAATAGAATTTCCAGATGGGATCACCGGAGCTGCGCCGGGGGTCTTCATGATCTCGACACCCAACCTCTCGCTCGATCATATAGCGGCTGGTTGGCAAATGAATGGCTCTCATCAGAATGGGTACACAGGAAGCAGTCAAAGTAGCCTCGACAATCAGTTTGTCTTTACGGACATCGGCTCCACCATAACCGGGGATGCTCTTGACGAGCGGTCCAGTATCAACCAATCTGGGCTGAATGGTAATGCGTCGCTTGCCACCAACGGCCATGCCGTTTATTCCCAGCCAGATACCGACTTGGCTACTGTTCAAAGCTCCACTCTTTTGGGTTGCGTTATACATGAAGACGCTTCCCTCGAAACCGACATCGTCGAACATGGATCCTTCATAGACAATTGTATCGTCGGCATAGCGGACCTCAATGTTGGCCTTGATTCTTCTGCCCCAAGCGGCAAGGGGACCATCGCCGATTCTGAGATCTTCTATGTTCAGAAATTCTCGCTTGAGCCCTTCCAATTGGTCCCGGTTATCGTTGGTCATGGGGGTGGGTCTATAGGGTCCAACCCCCTCTTCAATGCTGCAACCGGTTTGGGCAAATACGAGGATTGTGAGCACCAGTATGGGATAGAGCATGAGCCCTCCTTCGGCACCCCAACCTTACCGCCGGATCGGAAATTGGGCAACGAAGTTGTGCAAACGGCTCAAGGTTTAATGGTTCGGTGCGGGGCGCCTGCCCTGAGCGCAGTCGAAGGGGCAAACGTCATTCGTTATTCGTCAACCAGTGATGGGGGGCCTGGCCTGAGTCTTTATTCTGCTATCTGTCCCGTTCTTGCTATGTGTCACGCTGCGGAGCGGCTGACTGTCACGTGAACGGTGAGGCCGGCATGGGTCAGCATGGTAATCAGGGTGTCCACGCTGAAGAGGTCGATTTTGCCG
>JAOUPN010000430.1 GCA_029879905.1 Nitrospira sp.
ACTCAAAGAGGACGGACATCGTGGTGCCGATCTGCCGGTGATGAAATGACAGTCGCTTGGCGCGCCCAAGGTGCTGAAGCAGATCCGCACGTGTGTTCACGGTGGCCGCCGGTACGGCTTTTTTTATGCGAAGAGCGGCCGTGCCGGGTCTTGCCGAGTAGGGAAACACATGGAGATAGGAAAAAGGCAAGTCCGTTGCCAGCGCCAGGGTATTTCGGAAGGCGGATTCGGTTTCGCCGGGGAACCCCACCATCAGATCGGTACCCAGCCCCAGCAGCGGGATTTTGGCAACCGCCCGGTCGATCAAGTCGACATAGGCCTTCACCGTATGGCGACGATTCATGGCCGACAAGATCTCGTCGTCTCCGCTTTGCAAGGGAATGTGGAGCGACGGGCAGAATTTTTCGGAGCTTGCCAGGAGATCCAGCAGTTCGTCGCTCACCGTGGTCGGTTCAATCGAAGAAATACGAATACGTTCGAGACCTGGTACCCGGTCGAGCTGCAGGAGCAATGCGCAAAAGTCATGTCCGTCATGGAGGTATCGGCCGATATTGACTCCGGTCAGCACAATCTCTCGGTATCCGCGCTCGGCTAGGCTCGAAGCCTCTTCCAGAATGTCGCCGATCTTCCGGCTCCGTTCATGCCCCCGCGAAAAGGGGATAATGCAAAAGCTGCACATGGCGCTGCAGCCGTCTTGAATCTTGAGCGGCGCTCTGGTCGAGTCCGGTTCTCCGAAGTAGGGCAGATCGAAGTCTTCGCGCCGGATGGTTTTACTATGGAGAATTTCCGGGGATTCACGTTTTTGCAAGGCGTCGGCCGGAGGGAGGTAGGACGGAAGGTCCATTTTAAACTGTTGTCCGACGACCAGGTCGATCCCGGCCTGGCGTGAGAGCCGTTCCAATCCCACTTGAGCATAGCAGCCCGTGACGGCCACGAAGGCATGGGGCGAATGTTTCAGCGTTTTGCGGATCAGGTATCGCGAGGTTCGTTCGGCATCTTCCGTGACCGCACAGGTATTGAGCACCAGGAGATCCGTCGGCCGACCGAATTCAACCAGGTGAAACCCTTTCCGGCGGAGGCCCTCGCCCAACACGGACGTTTCCGCGTGATTTAATCGGCAGCCCAATGTGTGAAGCGAGGCACGGGAGTAGGACATAACCGAGCATTATAGGGAGGTGATCCCGATTACGGCAAGGTCGTGTGCAAGGTCCTGTAATAGTGGGGACTGTCCCATGGACATTTTTGATTGCCGTGGGTGGGCATGCTAGGATGCATGTCCATTATCGTGCGCCGTACTGCCGTATGAACATGAAAATGGCCCGCCGATTGTTTTCTGTGCTGCTCCTGTCGTCGGTCCTGTACGGCATGTCGTCGGTAGGTTGGGCCATGGATGGGCTTCCTGTTGAACCGGATGTCGGCACCCGCCTTGACGAGCTCTACGATCATGAAGCCAGGCTCTTCATTTCGCTCTATTCGTTGGAAGGAGACGGCCGAGTGGATTATGTCACGGCTCGCGTGGTGTATGACCATGCCCGCAGTGCCTACGGCAATCCCGTGTATCGGACGGAAGCTCAGCCCTTGTTCTATTGGTGGAATCACACGATGTGGAACGATCCGGAGCAGGACGGCGTCAACGGCAATGAACGGGTCTATCAAGAGAACACAGATTTCGACATCTTGCGCTATAAACCTTGTCGGTTCAACGGACAGGCCTGCTGATCCGGCAGCGGTCCATTCTCTCCGTGCATTTGTGTGATTCTATGAGGAAGTGGGCATGCCGATGGTATGCTGGTCCATTAAATTCCGATCAATCCAGGTGATGTGAGTGATCTCTCGTGAATGAACAGTCTCCCGGTCTGGCTGCATTGCTGAATAGGCGTCTGGCGGTCATGCTGCCCTTGGGGTTTGCCTCCGGCCTACCGCTGGCGCTGACAGCCGGTACGTTGCAGGCCTGGTTGACCATGGAAGGCGTCGATCTGAAGACGATCGGTGTGTTTACCCTGGTCGGTTTGCCCTATACGCTCAAGTTTCTCTGGGCGCCGTTGATCGATCGCATCGTTCCGCCGTGGTTCGGGAGGCGGCGCGGATGGATGGTGTTGACTCAATCATGTGTGGCGGTTGGATTGCTCCTGATGGCGATGACCGATCCGAGCGCGCACCCGGAACGGTTAGCGGTCTTTGCCTTGATGGTTGCATTTCTCTCCGCATCGCTGGATATCGTCTTCGATGCCTATCGCACGGACACGCTGCACCCGCATGAGCGGGGATTCGGTGCGGCGGTGTGGGTCAACGGCTATCGTATTGCGCTCCTGGTCGCAGGGGCGGGGACTCTGCTCATCGCCGATACCATCGGTTGGCCGGCGACGTATCTCGTCATGGCTGCCGTCATGGCCGCCGGGCTTGTCACGATCGTCTTGAGCCCGGAACCGACCCGTGTCGCCGATCCTCCCCAAAGTCTTGGGGAAGCCGTCGGGGCGCCGATCAAGGAATTCTTCTCCAGACCGCATGCGTGGGGATTTCTGGCGGTCGTTATTCTGTACAAGCTCGGCGATGCGTTTGCGTCCTCTCTTCAAACTGCGTTTTTGATCGGGGGGGTCGGTTTTTCTCCCACGGATGTCGGACTGGTGAAAGGCATCGGGATCGGTGCTACCCTCGTCGGTGCCTTGCTCGGCGGAGTCATGATGATGCGCACAGGACTGGTGCCGTCGCTGCTGATCTTTGGGCTGCTGCAGGCTGTGTCGAACTTGGGATTTGCGGTCGTGGCGATCGTCGGGAAAAGCCAAGCCGTTTTGATGGCGGCGGTGGTGATCGAGAATGTGACGGGAGGCATGGGCACGGCGGCATTTGTCGCCCTGGTGATGTCGCTCTGTGATCCTCGGTATACGGCCACACAATTTGCGCTCTTGTCGTCTCTTGAAGCGTTGGGACGGGTGTTTGCGGGGCGGCCCTCGGCGGATCTCGTCGATGCGGTGGGATGGACGCAGTTTTTTGTCTTTACGGTCCTGGTGGCCCTGCCCGGTGTTTGGGCCGTGTGGTCCCTCCGCCGTTCGATCGAACAGGAGCAGAGAGGAAAG
>JAOUPN010000431.1 GCA_029879905.1 Nitrospira sp.
GTGATAATCCCGGAAATTCTCCCGGCCCGCTGGTGGCAAAATATTCTGCATAACCAACGCGCGCTCATGCTGAAAGCGGCGTTACTCTTCAAAGATCGCGTCGTCCTGACGGACGTACCGTTCCATCTGACGAGGTGAGCGCGGGACATATAACGTCAAAGGATTGAGAACAGCCGCCGTTCGATTTGCCTTCCTCGGCCGCTCATGGCCGCATTTAGCATGACCCCCAATTTCATTGTCGCATTCCCTAATCATATCGAATGGAGTTCAAAGCTGTAGACCAGTCAAGGATGATTGAGAGAAGTAATACGGTTTGCAACTAAAACTGCCCCACTGACACCTCTTGAATGCATGTGATCCCAAAGGGGGAATTGAGATCATGTGGGTTCATGCCTCAAAGGACCGTTTCCGACCCCAAGCGGCTGTTCATGACCGACCGCTATCTGGTGGTTCACTCGAATGCGGCGCCATCGAGATTCCAGGGGGCTATGCTTTGCGAAAATCCCAGATACACCTCTGTCAACATCGCCATCGGAAAAACCATCCCAATGTTGGTCGATGTCCTAAGAAATTGGACTTGTGCTAATCTTGAACCATAAGCAAATGTTTCGGATATACGCACTTTGAAAAGAAGAAGTGTTTGCATGCTAAGGGTACTTGTCTTTCAATTCAGCGTCTTCATTCTCGTGGGCGTGAGTTCTTCGGGGAATTGGGTGCAGGCAGAAACCAGTTTAGAACGAATCCAGATCTGCACCGAAATCGTGTACCAAGGCTATGTAGGTGTCAGAAAAATCGTAAAGATCGATTCCGAAACGCTATCCAAGCAAGAGGCGGCGCATCTTGACGAACTACTTCAGACAGCACAATTCTTCAACCTGCCTGAAATAATCTCTTCACCCAAGTTCGATGGATGCTGCGATCGGTATTTTCCCGATTACCGAATTGCCATAAAGGTTACAAATAAGTGGCACGTTGTCACCATCAACACGGAAGATGTCGTCAGTCCTCAAGAGCTTATGCCGTTACTCCAGTGGCTAGAAACCCGAGCCGAGCCTCCAAAGGGTTGGGAAGGGAAAAGCACCGATGAGAGATGCCCTCAATGAAGAACCAGAAGGGTCTTGTAATTGAACATGCAAGCGTTGAATAGCTTGGGGATATTGGGCCCCTAATTAGGACGATCTTATGAAGTTTAGAAACGGACAATCAACGACGTATTGGTTAATGTATTTCTTGGTTGCCTTTTCAGCAGTAGGTATAGTCATCGCCAGTCAGCAGTATTTCATTTTGCAATCAGAGGAAACGACGATGCTAGCTCGTCAAACGCTGGACGAATCATTTATCGCGGCTATGCAGAAGATTGGGGGAGATTCCATTCCTGAATTGGCCAAAGAACTAGATCATCAGAAAAATAATCTCAAAAAAATCCATTCGAGCGCAGCAACCACGATTGCTCACCTGAAAGTTCGTGCGCTTGTGGAAATATTTGCGTGGTGTGTGGTCTTCAGCATCTCTGGGTGGACTCTCATTATCAACCATCATAAGCAATCATCACCTGATACTCCACGGGAACGAGAAAATGGGATGTCTCGTCCGAGCGGCCAGTGACGTCGCCCGCAACACTTTGAGACCCCAAATGGGGTCAGGTGTCCCGTCCGCGCGGCCAGTGAGTTCTCTCAACACTTCGCTGCCTGATTGCGCGCGAACTCCCGACTCATCGAACCATCGTGACTGGAATTGTGTTCCTGCTTGAGCAAATCTCTCCCATTGTTCCTCTCAGATACCCCTCCTCCGCTGCGATCACTGGTTACCGGGCATATTACCCCGCCAGGACTAAGGACCGCTTGGGGCAGTGCAATCTCGTGGGCGAACGTCCGCTTGTGGCCGATGGCAGTCCTCGACCCAAAGCGGCTGTTCACGACCGACCGCTATTGGGTGGGCTTATGCCCATCCGCATAAGAACCCGTGATCGATGGTCCTATCTTCGCAATTCATTGAACGCGCGTCGAACCTGACATATTCTTCACGAACAGTAGCGCGTGTTATACGGGCAGGAGCCAGCTGATCCCGCACTTATGCGAATCCGTCTAAACATTGTTATGCACTGTAAAGCCATGGATAAAGTGAAAGTAATCTTATTTATTTTATTTGTGTCAGCCGTTATCGGTTGCGCAAAGGAAACGCCAGCGCTAACCGCTGAGCCGGTGAATGTTTACCCGTCCGAAGAAAATGCAGCGTATCACGGGGAATTGAGCCGCCCTGTTCCCGTTGCTATTGAGTCATTGGCAAAAGGTGTTGTGGTAACCGTCCTAGACGATCATTACGGAAAAGATTATTGGGCGTGCGGACAAGAAAAAGGGGACATTCTTCTTTTCTGTTGAGCGATATTGTCCCGTCCGCACGGACAGTGAGGTATCCCGCGATATCTCACAGACGGATTTTGTGAGAACGTTCGCCTCAGCGCCGCGTTGTGACTCGAACGGTGTTCTTGTTTGAGCAAATCGTTCCGCTGTTTCCCGTCAGGTACTCCTCTTTCGCTCCGCTCGTCGGGTACTGGGCATGTTCATGCGACAGGGCTAAGGACCGCTTTAGAGCAATGCAGTCTCGGCGCCGAACTCCGCTCTTGGCCGGATACTTGCCGGATGCCCTGACAGGCACATCACGACCCAAAGCGGCTGTTCACGACCGACTGCTACCAGGAGGATGGTTTTACGCCAACCCGCATAAGAACCCGTGATACATGGCCCCACCGTCGCAGCTCATTGAATGAACATCGATTATGGCGTATTGTTCACAAACAAGAGTGGCGTGTTATGCAGACAGAAGTTGGCAGATCCGGCGCTTACGCGGAGCGGCCTAAACATTGTTGGGCAGCACTAGACATGCACCCAGAGGAAATCGGCGAAAGTTACGACAAGATTGCGACTTGATGGAACGCCAGTCGAAAGAATTCGGTGCAAGGTGTGAATTTCGTTAATCGCGCAATTGCACTTTGTGAAGGCCGTGGTGCCGTTCTCGACATAGGATGTGGAACGGGCAGCAAAATCCTAGAGAAGCTCTTGGCCGAAGGATTC
>JAOUPN010000433.1 GCA_029879905.1 Nitrospira sp.
CCAAGCAACCAGAGATTGCCAAATTCTTGCGCCGCGAACATCTATGAATTCTGCAGGGTATCTCCTCGTGGTGACTCAGAATGCTCATGGAATGATAGTAACCACAAATCCGGCGGTCAACGCTGGTCAAACTGGAAAAGACAGGATCCAACCCCACTTACGATCTCATCAAAAAAGCCGGTCGAGCAACTGCTCGCGACTCATTCCGAAATGTGCGGCTACGTCCGCCAAGATCGCAGAAAGCGTTCCGACGCGAAGCGGGGTATGCAGAGGAATTGTCACATGATGCTCACCATGCTCGTGAGTGGTGAGGCGGATATGGCTGCCGGTTTGGCGAGTGATTGAATATCCGAGCGTGCGGAGAACCTGGGCGAGGTCGCTTCCCGACAAATCACGGGGAAGCCTCATACGGCTATGACTTCCTCGCGGACGTGATGGAGACGCACGACTTTCGGGGCCTTCCCCTCCTCGAAGTGACAACGGACCGCGTCACGGACCTTGTCAGGCAATTCCTGCAGCGTATCGGCCTCGGTGAAAATAGACACTCCGAGCGCACGCGCCAAGAATCCCCCTTCCGGAGCCTCTTCGACTACAAAGATCAATTCCTTCACGGCTCGCACTCTCCAGATTTGTTGGAGCACATCGTAGCCCCGTCAGTACCCAATGTCCAGACCTCTTGGATTCTCGGAACCCATCACTGACAGCAGGAGCAGTTGAGAAGAGCTGATTGCAGAGGGTAGCGGATTGCGCGATCAAAAGGAATGCCTCACGGGGCGCGCTCTTGATTCCTGTCGAGCTGGCGCCCGCGTCACAGTGGGTCACAAGGTGTTTCCCTACCCCCCGTACCAGCGCGGCGCGATTGGCGATCGGTGGCATGGCGCTAGGATTGATGCTGGCGGGAGAGATGGCCGTCGGCATCGGACTTCGAGGCACGACTGCCTCAGACGTGATTCTAAACAGAGACCAAGTTTCTGAGACGGCCTACTACGTGAGCCTCCTCCTCTCCGCCGCCATGCCCTGAGTCGTCTCCCGCTGGTGAGTGGGGGGTGATGGCTGGGTTCGGAACAGCGGGTGGCTGGTCAGGTCAAAAGGGTTCAAGACACCATTTGCATTCTCGCATGAAGCGTACTCTAAAGGTCGCCAATCTTCATCAACCTTCGAAAATGTCGAGCAGCTACAGACGGTTTTCCCTGCGGACCACGCAAAACTCCAGAGATCCCCCACTCTTCAGCTTTGGTACCTTTGATATTGAGCAGATCAGGGTTGGCTACCAAGGCTGTTTGAATAAGAAACTCTTCAAGTTCCTGGATATGTGAACTGTTTGGGGCACCGCGCCTTTTCGGTGCAACTACAAAGAACAATATCGGAGTCCCTCTTTGATAATCGGCAAGAAATTGCTGGTAGCGTGTGAGCTTATGGTGTGCAAAGGTTTCTTGCCTAAAACCCCTAGTAGCTCTTCCCACATAGGCTGGCGTATACCCCTTCCCAGCCCTTATTCCAAAAACGTAGCATCCACGTCCATCTGCCAAATCATCGTGTGAAGCCCAAAATTCCTGCACGTTATCATCTGTGATGGTTCGCCCAGCTTTGCCTTGATAGTATGGAACATCAAATGGTCCCTCGACTGTAAAAAGATTGGGCATGACTCCTCCAAATACCGATCATTGGGGTGATACAACAGCGGAGTAAATCATAGCAACTTGCGACGGTCTCAACTGGTGTGGAATCACTGCGACTTTCATGACTACCCACGCTGTGTATGCAGACCGTTCAAGATACGATGGATACAAGCCTCCTTGTTTTGCTTCAACTGGTGCTGCCAAATTCGAACGACCTTCCAGCCGAGTGAGCGAAGTTTTCTGAAATTGCGCTGGTCCCGTTTGCGGTTGGTACTGATCTTCTCGCGCCAGAACGGCGAGAGCTTGCTCTCCCAGGCAGGAAACCTCCAGCCGTGCCAGAAGTCACCGTCGATAAAGACAGCCACCTTTTTCTGACAGAAAACGATGTCTGGACTTCCCGGCAAGGAGCGAACATGTCGCCGAAACTTCAATCGGAGTGTTTTGAGTTCTTGATGGACGACTCTTTCAAGTGAGCCACTCCGCAGCTTCACACGCTTCATCGCGCGTGAGCGCTGCTCCGGAGTCATGTGATCAGGCATCTAATTCAATATGGCCTTGTCGATACTTTCCAGAAGACGTGACAATCGACCTTGCTCACGTCTCTTATCGAGAAATTCCTTATAAGCGCGATGAGCATTGTCTAGGAGTTCCTGATAAAGCGAAACTCTCATGTTCATTTCAGCAAGTGCTCGGGTGCCTTTTTCATGCATACGAGGATCTGACCAACCTTTGGGAAGCTTGCCAACCAGAAAGATAACCTCAATGGGTTCGGCAGGACGCTGGAGTTCGTCGAGAATTTTCTGGAGTGCGGTCTGATATTTTTGTCCCTGATCGTTCAATTGTCCCTGAGTGAGAACGCGATCCGCCTTTTTGAGTTCGATTATTACATGCTTACCAGAGTTCTTCTTGTATTTGATATCGTAACGTCCTAGCTGCTCTTCTTTGGTCATGGTTTTTGCAATTTTATCGAACTCATGGGCCACCCGTTTTTCCATATACTCGGTGTCTGTAGCCCGTTCCCAGGCTGGGTCTAATAGCCAAAGATGGTCATAAAGGTGCTCCTGGATCACTCGCTCTCTGGCATTCTCATCTACTTTTTCCTCAAGGGCCTCGATAGCCTCAATCCGCCCCTTGAGAATTTGGTAATAGAGCGTTGCTTCAACATCGTTGAGGTCGGCAAGAATTTCTCCAATTGCAGCAAAGTTTTCTGGACTGAGACGATCAAGGGCATCCAAATTTTCCTTGTAGCGCAAATTCTCAAAGGCGAGGACTGCATATCCGAAAAGGCGCTTCCGATCAGAAGACTTCTCAAAGGGAAGACTGTTTATCTTCCCGAACAATGACTTCGCACGTTTTTTAAGGTCAGGACCAAGGTCTGAAAACCACTCCTTTACAGCTGGCAACTCCAAGGCTTTGTTTTTGCCTTCTTCCTCTCGGTAGTCGGTCCACC
>JAOUPN010000432.1 GCA_029879905.1 Nitrospira sp.
ATCTGATTTACAACTACACGCCGATGGAAGCGCCGTCGGGGGAAGGTGGACGCATTCCCTTCGCCAATCAGGGTGAGAGAACCCTGACGCTGGCGAATTTGAACGTCAATCGTATCGCGACGACGACACGCACGGCGACGCTGGATCTCAACTACGGCTTGACGGAACGACTCGGACTGCAAGTAGCGATTCCCTATAAGCACGTGAAGTCCGACGCGCAAATCGGAGGTCTGACGCCGGTGCCCTACGGTGAACGGGGGCTCGGAGACGTGCGAGCCACGCTGAAATACAACCTGTTGCCGACGTTGCGAAGCATGATGGTATTGGGCGTCGGCGTCGATTTCCCGACCGGCAGCTATGGCCGGGTTGCGCGGAGAGAGACGCTGGCCGAATCCACATTGCAGATCGGGCGCGGAAACTTCGGTGTGGTTCCGATGTTCTATCAGACCTACGAACTGATTCCCCATCGGGTGAATCAGTTCGCCTCGGCAAGTTACCGGCATACGTTCAAGAACAGCGACGGGTACCAATTCGGGGATGAAGTCAACGTCAGCGCCGGGCTCAATATTATTCCTTCGGAGAAGACACCCTGGTTGACGTTGATCCAGCAGTTCAATTTTCGCTGGATGCAGAACGATGCCATGGATGCGTCGCTGTGGCAGTTTAATTCCGCGTTTGATCGAGCCATTTTGCTCGATCCCACCGTCAAGTTTCGAGCGATTCCCACTACCGGCTCGAAGTATGTGGCCTATTCACCGGGGATCAATCTGAACCTCTGGGGCCATGCCTCGTTCTATTTCATCGCGCAGATTCCCATCTATCGCGATTTCAACGGCAACTTGGAACAACAGATCAGCTATGTCTTCGGACTCACGAAAACCTTTCAATTACTCAGCGGTTCATGAGTCCGTCCATTTGACGATGATAAAGGAAACAATAACTATGCAATTCATCGATAGTCGACATGACAGCATGAAATTCAGTTCATTGGGATTTCTTGGATTGGCGTTGGCGGCCCTTGTCGGGTGCGGTCAGGGAGAAACCACGGCCGCAGCCTCAGCGGCCGGCGGAAGTGCGGCCCTCGACGGTCCCATCGCGTTTGTGAGAAATACGGGAGATAAGTCGCTCACCAGTATTGCGATGAAGGGTGACTCGGGGAATACGGTAATCAACACGATTCCTGCTGCAGAGTTTGAGAATGGCGCACTCGGTGATACGCAGTTTTCAGTGGGGGAATGGTTGTTCGTCAATTTAGGTTCGGCGAACAAAGTGGCGACGATCGACCCACTGACGAATGCGACTCCGGTGCACGAAGTCAATCTCACAACCGGCACGCGCCCTGTACATATCTATCGTGATTCGACCGATGGAGAGATTATGTGGTCCATGAATGATGGGGATAATCTAGGTGGACCTGCTACGGCTGGGGATGACCTCATCAATTGTGCGGCGCAAACCGGGGGGTCCGTCACCATCCTTCACAACTCGCATCTGGGGCCAGGAGCCGTCCCTCCTACGGTGGTCACAACAGTGTGTTTGCTCGCCGATGGGCACCATGTCGCCGCATTCTCGTCAGGGGCGGGAATTCCAAAGAAAGCGTTTGTCTCAAGCACGACAGCTGGAGAAATCGCTGTGATCGGCAACGATCCGCTTATTCCGAGCGAGTACCATCAGTTGATCGGACGCATTGATCTCTGCACCAATGCCGGGGAATCGGCAAATGGCCAGGGGGCATGCGATGTCAATGCCGATGTGGCAAACACTCCCAATACACCGAACACGTCGAATCCCCACGGAATCCGGTTTTCCAACCTGACGCACAAGGTCTACAGCATTCAGCAGGGGTATGGAGAGATCGCTGAAATCGATCCGGATACGTTGCTCATTACGAAAAGGTTTGATCTCAACGGCACAGGATACACAAGTTATGGCATCAGCCCAGATGGCCGGTTTCTCCTCTTGCGCGGTGATTTGAATCCTGGGCCGGGAACGAAGCTCGGTGTGATCGATCTCGGAACGGCGGGGAATCCGCAAACGGACTTTGTCATTCCGGAGTTGGACGGAGCTTCTCCCGGTTCGTTCAAGTTCTCGCCGAATGGTAAGCGCTTCTATATCCTTGCTGGGACGTCAGGGTCGAAGAAAGACCGGCTCTTTGCTTTCGATGCCTCGACATTGACGGCTGCGACTCCTTCTCTCACCCTGTTAAGAGAAATTGTGCTCGTTTCAACAGGTGGTCATAGTTTCGACGTGCTGGTGCAGGGGGCCGGCGAGGCGACCTATCTTGTCGTTTCCAACAGCGTCGACGATTCCGTTTCAATCATCAATGCCACGGATAATTTGATCAAGGACACGGTCAAGGTTGGCACTACACCGGGTGGGGTGTTGATCTATTATCCGGGAGCCGCGGCCAAGGGCAACCAGGCCTCGTCCTAACTCGTGAGATTATGGGAGGGCCATGGCCATCTGTTTTGTGAGTCGGTGGTTGGTCATGGACTTTCCAATTGTTGGAGAGGAGCGTTTAGAGCGACAAGCGGCGGCGGATCAAATGGTCCGCTGCCGCTCGGGCAGCCATGTCAATTCAAGGCTGTAAGGGTATGTGTTGAGTATGGTGATGCGCGTTTCTCGTCGGATGACCGTGGTGCTTCTTGCAACATGCCTGTTGCTGTTGCCCGTGCTCGTGTCATCGGCCATCGTCACTCATGAAACTCAGCACGATCACCACAAGGCAGCGACTCACGCTTCCCCGCTCTGTTCATGGTTCTGTGACGCAGGGCAGGGGCTTGACCATCAAGATACCGTCTTCTCCCCGACGATGACGTTTCTTGCCATGCTCGACATTGAGTCAATCAGGCAGGTTGATGATGTCGAGGTGGTGTTTTCTCCTTCTCGAGGTCCTCCTTCGTCGTTTCCCAGGATTACTCCTATCGCCTGATGCGCGAAAGCCGAGAACAGTCCTTCTATGTGGGCTGTTCGGTACCGTGCCGTGTGCGACGGTACAGTATACGCGAGACATGCGGGCGCTCTCGATCCATCCATAGGCCATGATGGTTATGCCATGTGCCGAAGGAA
>JAOUPN010000434.1 GCA_029879905.1 Nitrospira sp.
GAACCCGGCTGAAATCGGTGAAGCCGTGAAGAAGGCGCTGGGAAGATAAATCTTTAGGAGGGGCTGCTCGGCCCCTCTTCTGTTTCGACCTTCTGAGTGCGCTTGTTCCGGACAGGCAGTCTGTTTTGGGGGCTAGATTGACGATCACCCTCCCATAGGTCAGGGTCCTGCAATGGACCACTTCCAAGACCACACACCCGCAAATTCGGGAATTCAGGAAGTCTGAAACGCTTGGACATGTACCTCAGGGCTGCATGTGTCAATACGGGTGCTGGCCTTGTAGACTCACATGTGCCATGCAACTATGGAATGCGATATGTATGTGCTGGTGTAGAGTGATGGTGGTGAAGTGAGGACCTGAGGATTGCGAGCATATTCCAAAATGGACCATCAGCATTCTTCGTGCAAGGGTCATATTGGGATATTGGATTTGCCGATATCTCTAATCCGTTTTATCTATTTTAATAAATGAAGGAGGGGTTGCTACTGTTGGCGCCGTCTGCCGTTCGTGATGGGAAAAGCATCTCCCTTCGTGAGCATGGCGGTATCAACTATTTTGGCCCTCATGCCAATGGTTTCAGTGGAAGAAACTGGGAGCAGATCGAGTATGAGGAAGGTATGGTTGTCTTGCTCTGCTCCTTCGGCCGTCGAGGAAATGCCGACTTGCATCAAAGTTCGCGATCAAAACTCGTCGAATAGCATGCTTTCTTTACCGTGGGAGGGTGATGAATGAAAACAAGAATTTCGGCGATGGTTTTCCTTCTCTGCGTCGTTGGTTTTTCTCTATCAGCCCGCGCGGCAGATGAGTTGCCCACGATCTCATCCGGGACGGTCGAGCCCTATATGTCCTTTATGGCGGGCGTATCACTTCCGTTCAGCGAGGACGCCACGTTTACCGACGGGACGTCGCCACGGGAGGTTTCGGATGTCGACTATCAGATGAAACAGTCGATCGGCGGCAATGCGGGGATCTGGTTCCCGACCAGGGACTCGTTGGCGGGATTCGATATCGGCGGTGAAATCGAGGGGTACATTTGGTATCCCGACGTGTCCTGCTGTCGGGAGAATTTTAATGGACGTATTTTGCCGGGTGGAGCGTTTGAGGGCACCACGACGGAAATTCAAGGCATCTACGTCGGCGCGAATATCATGATTCGAAAACCGATGGCCATTTCCGAGTCCTATCCCAACGGGCGGTGGCATCCCTACGTCGGGGTCGGCGGTGGAGCGCATCAGCTGGCCATGAGGCCTGGTGGAGCCCGCGGCGCTACGGGTGATTCACCCCTGACCGACCAGCGTGATACGGCTCCCGCCTGGACGGTCAAGGGAGGGGTCAAAGTATTTCTCCTGAAGTACGTCGCTGCGTTTGCGGAGGCAAAGTACACTCAAGCCTTTCACAGTGGGCTGACGTCGGATCGATTCGGGGTGTCTGGTCCTCTATTCAGCAACGATACTGGCCTCACGGCAAATGTCTATGAATCGTGGGTCAGAACGATCCATGTGCATGCCGGCCTGTCGATCCATTTTGATGTGAGGCCGTAGAGTTAGTCAGTCTAGGCAGACCCTCTTTTCCTTCGATGAAGTGAGGAGAGTGTCTGCCTAGCGCTACTCCACTGCTGACCGAAGTGCAATCAATATGCATAGCAGTTAAAGAGAGTACGTAATCCAATCCCTGTCGTCATTGCTTCCTCCTCATGAATCCGCTACGGTTTGGACTTCGCACCAGAACTGCTTCGACCAAGTAGGCTGAAGCCATCAGAAACCACCAATGGTTCTGAACAGTGTGAGGGTGCCTACCAGCGGAGGTTTTTCTGCAGTAATGCCGTAGCGTCATCCTTGCTCAGCGGTTCTCCGAAATAATAGCCTTGGCCATAGTGGCAATGCCATGTCCGCAATTTGGCCAATTGCTCCGCTGTCTCCACCCCTTCCGCGATCACCTGCGCACCAAGTGTATGAGCCAATGAGATGATCGTATGGATAATTTCAAGGCTTTTGGCATCCTGATGCATTCGAGAGACAAATGATTGGTCTATTTTGATGAAATCAATCGGTAATTGCTGTAAGGAGCTGAGGGAAGAATAGCCGGTGCCGAAATCATCGATACAGGTATGAATCCGATGCTGCCGCAAACTATGAAGCAGAATCGCAGCGCCGTCCGCATTCTCCATCATCGCAGACTCGGTCACTTCAATTTTTAACGCATGTTCTCCCAACCCGGTATCCTTGAGGGTCTTTTCCACAAAGGGCAATAATTCCGTATCTTTGAGCTGATGTCCCGATAAGTTCACGCTGATCATGAGGGCCGGATCTTGGTGGTAGTCCTGCCTCCAGGTCTGTAGCTGGCTACAGGCTTCCCGGATTGCCCACCGTCCGATCGGAATAATAAGGCCGGTATCTTCTGCAGCACGGATAAAGTCCGTCGGTGAGACAGATCCTTGATCAGGGTGGAGCCATCGCAGCAATGCTTCAAATCCGCTGACCTGTCCGGTCTCGAGAGAAACGATCGGTTGATAAACAAGCCGAAATTCATTGCGTTCTAGCCCTCGTCTCAGATCGGTTTCCAGTTTCAATCGGGCCAGGGCATGGGCATGCATCGTCGCATCGTACATGACAAACCCACCGGTCTCAGAGGCCTTGGCTCGATAGAGGGCAGCCCCTGCATCACGGATCATGTCCTCTGCCAGGTCATAGCCCGATGTGCTGACGGTAATTCCGACTGTTGCGCCCAAAAAGACTTCGTGGGCGTCAGCCGAAAAAGCGGAAGCCAACTCGCGTTGGAGCCGTGTGGCGACGCGGGTCGCATTCGTCGCAATGCGTAAATCATCCAACAACACGACAAATTCATCGCCACTCAGTCGTGCTACGGAGTCGATTGACCGAACATGCCTGGTGAGGCGACGTCCGGCTTCGACGAGCAACCGATCCCCCGCTGAAGGGCCAAGGTTCTCTTTGACTGCAGCAAAACCGTTGAGATGGACCATCAGCACGGCAAATTCATGATTCGGATCGCGCTTGCTGCGGCTTAATGTATGTCCTAATCGCTCGATGAAGAGCGTACGATTCGGTAA
>JAOUPN010000435.1 GCA_029879905.1 Nitrospira sp.
TCAATCGTCGGAGAAAGTACTTCCTGCAGATGCTCCAAGGGAGTCTGGCGTTGGATCTGAAGAATGGATGCGAGTCTCGTTGATCGCCTTGGGTACACCATGATGATTCCAGAAGGATCCGGAAGACCGTGCGGAATCGATGAGTCCGGAACAGCAGGTCTTGTCAGGCTTCGGAGTTGCGAATATATTGGGGATGTTGGTAATGCCATGTTGCGAGCCGTAGAATTTTGTACAGGCTTGAGCGCGCAGAGGAACGGTCGGGTTCACCCGCCTTCGCAGGAGATCACGACTGCTTCGGCGGAGTAGGCTCGGCGAGGTGTCATCGAAGGTTTAAGAGGGGTCACGGCTGCCAGGCTTTCGAAGCCGAATTGCTTCGGCGAAGTAGGCGTAAGCCGTAAGGCTCCTCATCACAAAGGGAGGACGTGCGGTATGAAGTCGTACAGTGTTCGAACATTTGATAACGTGAAGGGGTTGCCGGGGTTTTCCGAACAGGCGGTGCAGATGCACCTGACTCTGTACAAAGGTTATGTCGACAACACCAATGCATTGGCCGATCGTTTGCGTGAGGCGCTCAAATCGGGAACCACCATGAGCACGGAATGGAAGGAGCTAAAACGCCGCTTCGCCTGGGAGTTCAACGGCATGCGTCTGCACGAATTCTATTTCGAGAATTTGACCTCGCAGCCGGCTGAGTTGGCCGCGACATCGCCGGTGCGGAAGAAGATCGAAGAGGACTTCGGTGGATATGACGTCTGGGAACGGGGCTTCAGGGAAACCGGTGCGATGCGAGGTATCGGATGGGTGATGTTGACTGTTGATCCGCAAACAGGGCGGTTGTTTAACACCTGGCTGGATGAACATGATGCGGGAATCTTGGCTGGAACGTCGCCGCTTCTGATCATGGATGTCTTCGAGCATGCAGTGTTGCCGGATTTCGGGCTGAAACGACCGGACTATATCAATGCCTTTTTCCGAGTCATCGATTGGAAAACGGTTGAAGCACGTTTGGAGGCCGCCAATACACGGTAATGGTTGCCGACTGATATCGATGGGTAAGGTTCGGCTCGGCATGATGCTCGGGTCATAAGAGAGGGGGGAGATCTATTGAACGGAGTCGGTCATCGCGTATTAGCCATCATCATGGCGGGGGGCAAGGGAGAGCGGTTGATGCCGCTGACCGAACAGAGGAGTAAGCCTGCAGTCCCCTTTGGTGGGAAATATCGAATCGTCGACTTTGTTCTCAGCAACTTTTTGAATTCGGGCATCATGGCGATGTACGTGCTGGTGCAATATCGATCTCAATCTCTGATCGAGCATTTGCGGAGATCGTGGAGGATCGGCGGGCGTATTAAGGACCAATTCATTACGGTTGTTCCCCCACAGATGAAAGCTCGCGGTGGATGGTATGCCGGAACGGCGGATGCCGTGCATCAAAACCTGAATTTGATCCGAGATTTTGCACCGGACTTAGTCGCGGTATTCGGTGCCGACCATATTTATCGGATGGACATCAATCAGATGATCCAATTCCATCATCGAAAGAAGGCCGAAGTGACGGTTGCGGCGTTGCCGGTTCCGTTGCACGCCGCAACCGGCTTCGGAATTATCGAGGCGGATACCCAAGGCCGAATCGTCGGGTTTGAAGAAAAACCCAAACGACCGAAACCCATGCCGAAGGATGCCAAACATGCCTACTCTTCGATGGGAAACTATATTTTCAGTGCCGAACTCCTGACTCAGATTCTGGAGGAAGATGCATCAAAACCGGGAACCCACGATTTCGGCCGTGACATCATTCCCCATTTAATCGCCGGTCATCATCGTGTCGTGGCGTATAATTTTCGAGATAACGCAGTCCCGGGACTCAAACCCTATGAGGAAGTAGGATATTGGCGGGATGTCGGGACCCTGGATGCCTATTGGCAGGCCCATATGGATATGGTGGGGGCGGCGCCCCTGCTCGATCTTCGTAATCAAGAATGGCCGATTCTGACCGATACCTTTGACGGACCGACGGCCAGTTTCGGTCGGGCGGTGATTGAAGACTCATTGGTGGGACAGGGAAGCCTTATCGATGAGGCAAGAATACGGAGATCAGTGATCGGACGGAACGTGCATATTGAACGAGGCGCGGAGATCAACGAATGTGTGATCCTGGACGGAGCCAGAGTCGGATCCAAGGCACGCCTTCGGCGCGTCATCGCCGATCGATTCAATAGTATTGCAGATTCCGAAGTCATCGGATTTTCTCCGGAGTTGGATAAGAAGCGTTACCATGCGACGGCGTCCGGCTTGGTGGTGTTGCCGCGCGGATCGTCGTCAAAACAATCTCATGCCATTCCGCCCTCGACACGCAGATGACGAGGCCTATGACACCGGAGTGTTCCCACCCACGCATCCCTGTTTCGACCTATAGGATTCAACTGAATCGTTCGCGCACGTTTCTCGATGTGGCCGCTCTCGTACCCTACCTTCATAACCTTGGGATAACGGACCTGTATTGTTCACCCTACTTCCGAGCCCTGCCGGGGAGCATGCATGGATATGACGTCGTCGATCCGACGAAGTTGAACCCGGAAATCGGTACGGAAAAAGACTATGACACACTCATTGAGGCGCTGCATCGGTTCGGGATGGGGCAGCTCTTGGATGTGGTGCCGAATCATATGGGGATTGCGCTCCAGATCAATGACTGGTGGCGTGACGTGTTGGAAAACGGACCGAGTTCGATTTATGCGGCATTTTTCGATATCGATTGGGACCCGCTGAAACCTGAGTTGCGCGACAAGGTGCTCTTGCCGATCCTCGGAGATCAGTACGGTGTCGTCCTGGAAAACCAAGAGTTACAGATCGTCTATGAGGCAGGTGGGTTTATGGTTCGATATTATGACCATCGCCTGCCTGTCGCACCGAAGACCTCGGCACTGATTCTTGGGCATCGATTGCCGACGTTGATCGGAGAGTTGGGGACAGGCGATCCCCATGTCATGGAGCTGCAGAGCATCATTACAGCCATCAAGCATTTACCGTCTCGTCTGAACAAAGAACCGGAGCAAGTGGCC
>JAOUPN010000436.1 GCA_029879905.1 Nitrospira sp.
GATGTGTTCAAGGTCGAGGGCCTTCAGCCAACCATGCCCATCTTCCACCGAAGGCCGTTCATGCAGATAGTCCTGGAATCGCTTTCGTTCGTCAGTCAATCCTTGCTGGGTCATCGCTTCATCTACTCGCTTCCATAGCGAATCGAATGTTCCATAGGACGGAAACGTCAGGACGATCTGGCCTCCTGGTGAAAGATGTTTCACCAGGCCCTGAACGGCTTCAAATCGATTGGGACGGAAAAACATTACTGAAAGATTCCCCGTGATCCGATCAAACATTGGGAGATCATCAGGCAGGGCGCGCATGTCCATACAGTCAAAGCGGAGCCATGGTAACTGCGAGCCTTGAATAGCTTTGGCGCGCATGACCTGGCCTGCACTCAGATCAATAGCCATCACCGTTCCTGTCGGACCAACCTGCTCAGCGAGATAGAAGGCTGGAATGCCATGACCGGAGGCGATATCAAGAATTCGCAGGCTCGGGCGAAGGTCCAAGTGGCGTAACAAGGATTCTGCAAAGGGTGTGGACCAATAGTCGTGTTGGGGGAGGGGCCAGCGTGTCTTGGGCTTGTTCATGCTCTGAGGAGGGTTACGAGGGGGAGCCTAAGGCCTTGCCGACAATGGCCTGGGCTTCTTCCTGAATCTGTTTCAGATGGTCTTTGCCCTGGAAGCTTTCTGCATAGAGTTTGTAGACATCTTCCGTGCCGGAGGGCCGGGCGGCGAACCATCCCTGTTCGGTGACGACCTTGAGCCCGCCGATGGCGGCGCCGTTGCCTGGTGCGGTCGTCAGCATGGCGGTGATCGGATCTCCCGCTAACGTGGTGGCCTTGACCTGATCGGGCGACAGCTTTGAGAGAATAGCTTTCTGCTCGGGGGTGGCAGGTGCGTCGATCCGTTCATAGACCGGCTCGCCCAGTTCGCCTGTCAGGTCACGATAGAGTTGAGCCGGGTCTTTGCCGGTCTTGGCCATCATCTCGGCGGCCAGTAGATCCATGATAATGCCGTCTTTGTCGGTGGACCAGACCGTACCGTCCTGGCGCAGGAAGGAAGCGCCGGCACTTTCTTCTCCGCCGAAGCCGAGTGAGCCATCGAGTAGGCCGCTCACAAACCATTTAAATCCCACGGGGACTTCAACCAGCTTCCGGTTCAGTTTTGCTGCCACTCGATCGATCACACTGCTGCTCACCAATGTCTTGCCGATTCCTGCGTCAGTCTTCCAGCTTGGTCGATTCGCAAACAGATAGGCGATGGAGACGGCCAGGTAGTGATTGGGGTTCATCAAGCCGGCGGAGCGCGTTACAATACCATGCCGGTCATTGTCCGCATCGTTCCCGAATGCGACATCGAAACGGTCTTTCAACGCGATCAAATTCGCCATGGCGTAGGGCGAAGAACAGTCCATCCGGATTTTGCCGTCCCAGTCCAGGGGCATGAAGTGGAAGGTGGGATCGACGGTAGGGTTGACGATCTCGATGTCCAATTGATATCGCTCGGCAATCGGTTGCCAGTACGCGATGCCGGACCCGCCCAGCGGATCGATACCGAGCTTCAGCTTCGCCGATCGGATGACCTCCATATCGATGATCGTAGCCAGGTCGCCGACGTAGGCAGAGAGATAGCCATGCGTATGAGTGGTAGCCGCTCGACGTGCTTGTTCAAGGGGAATCCGCTTCACACCTTGGATCCCGTTGGCCAGCAAGGCATTCGCCCGGTCCTCGATCCATTTCGTGATACTGGTGTCGGCCGGCCCACCCTGTGGTGGGTTGTACTTGATGCCGCCGTCTTCCGGGGGATTGTGTGAAGGGGTGATAACGATGCCGTCAGCCAAACCGGATGTGCGTCCACGGTTATAGGACAGAATCGCATGGGAAATGACCGGGGTGGGTGTATACCCACGGTCTTGATCGATCATGGTCTCAACACCGTTGGCGGCTAAGACTTCAAGCGCTGTGATAAAGGCCGGGTCGGAGAGTCCATGGGTATCTTTCCCGAGATACAGAGGCCCGGTTGTCTGTTGGCTCGCCCGGTATTCGCAGATGGCCTGCGTGACGGCCAAGATGTGCGCTTCATTGAAACTGCGTTTGAACGAGGACCCGCGATGGCCTGATGTGCCGAACGAAACCCGGTGTGCTCGTATTGATGGGTCTGGTGTATCGGTCGAATAGGCAGTGAGTAAGGCAGTGATATCGACAAGGTTGGAGACTGGAGTCGGTTTTCCTGCCAGTGGGTGAATCGCCATGCGTCACGTGTAGTCCGAAAATGTGTGGCTGTCAACTCTCCTTGTGGGCCGAGGTCGGCTGTCGGCGGTTGCTAGGCGATACTGCTGCCTGTTTCTGTATAGGGATGGGTGCCCCACATTCTTCATGACTGTGTTCGAAGAATGCGGGGTGACACCGTCATACTCTCTGGTGAGAATCGGGTATCCGTCGAATCAACCCGGATTCCGCAGTTGAACGCTGGTTCTCTTGTCATTCCCGCGTGTTTCTAGCGGGAATCCAGCAAGTCTGGCGTTCCTGGATGCCCGCTTCCGCGGGCATAACTCACTTTTTCTGCGACCATAGCATCTTTCGATTTCGCAAGGGATTATGAGCCCTCGCTTGTCCCCACACCGTCCAACTGCAGAATCCAGGATCAATGTCCGCCTTCAGGCCCGGCCACATGGGTAAATTCCGGATAGTCTTCATAGGCCGCTTGTGTGGTGCCGGTGGCTTTGATTAAGAGACCGGCCACCGTTCCGCCGATGAGTGCGATCACGAGCGTCAGACCGATTCCCACAATTTGTGCCCCAACGACACCGGGAACGATCACGATCGCGCTGAGTCCACCGAGGAGTCCCGGCATCCCGTGCAAGTTGTGCACGCCACAGGTATCGATCAGTTTGATCTTGGATTCTAGTGCAGGCTGGAGAAACACGTATCCGAGGACCGACAGGGTTCCGGCAAGCAGGCCGATCACAAAGGCGCCGCCTGGCCCGACGATATTACAGGTAGAGCCGATTGAGACTCCGCCTGCCAGGGCCGCATTGGCCATATCGACCATTGAGGTTTTGCCTTGA
>JAOUPN010000437.1 GCA_029879905.1 Nitrospira sp.
CTTCATCCAGGAACGCTTCGCACCATTTAATGAGCTGTTCATTAATCTGGCGGACGATTTCCGTACCGAGTGTGTCGTCGCACCAGTGCGACAAAGTCAGCCAATGTCCCAATGCTGCCCGATCTCCCTCCGCTATGGCATGAAACCGCTCATCAAGGCTTGGAAAGGTCATGACGGATTCGAGCCTCTCAGCAACGCGAATGATGAAGTTGTCGGAGGGATCCGGCAAGTGATCGTCCAGTGGCTCGACTGCGGGTGAACACAATCCTTCGGTCAGGCAGGTGCGCAAGACTTCTCCATGCGTGACGGAACGGGTGCCCACGGTGGTGTTCTTGTCCTGTACAAGGGGTTGCAAGGCTTCATCGAGGTGGCGGGGCAAGATACGGCCGGATTTCAGGTACTCGCGGTACATCCAGCTGGGAAGGTAGCCCTCACCGCCTAAGAATTGTTTGCCGCGTCGGACGGTTTCCTCGAAAGGCAGATATTCAAGGCTATGAAGCGGGTTGTGGTGGACGAACGTCCGCATCGGCCAATATTGGGCGATTACTTCACCGGCGAGCTTCACAATGCCGCGGAGTTCCATCCGCCTGGCTTCGATGTCAAGCGACTCAATTACCGGTTCCATGTGGGATATCCCATACTCATGTGAGCGCCAGCTAATGACTCTTCTGGTGCGAAAGTCGTTACCGGTGCTAGGCCCAACCCCAGCAAGGCGAGGGCGACGATCACCAATGCAGCGAATTCTGTACGGAGCACATCGGTGTAGCGCAAATCAGGACGCCGCTGTCCGAAGAGGAGCCGTTGCGCCATCTGCATGATGTACCATGACGCCGCCAGCCAAGCGGCAAGGATGATAATCAACCCTATCGATGAAGGAAAGGGCGAACTCAGCAATAAACCCATGAATCCGGCAAAGACGCCGAAGGGCGGCAAGCCCATCGCTGCCAATGCAAGGACGGAGAGCAGCACGGCAAATTGTGGCATTCCAGACGCTAACCCACTGACGGCTTGTGGATCGACATCATCCCCATATCGTGTGCGCACAATCTGCCATGCAACCAAGAGTCCGCTCGTGGCCAGGCCGACTGTTCCCACCAGCAAGGCAGAGCGGGGTGTGGCCATTCGTGTCGCGGCGGAAAACCACCACGTGACTGCAAAAAACGAGAGACTACCGTAGGCCAACAAAAGGCGTACACGAGTTTGGACGAGCGCCTTGGCGGCACCATAAATGGCGCCAGCCAAGCCGAAGATTCCCACAACTTCGGCAACGGTATCCGAGGCCGTAAGCAGTGCGGACGCAAGCCCGTGCAGACCGACGATCGGTAGCAGCACCGCCATGAAGGATGGCAAGTTTCCAGGCAGCCGTGTCACGGCCGCTAAGTGACCATTGTGAAAAGGCACGAGGGGCAAGAGCACTGCGGAGGCAGCCAACGATGCAACAGAGGCCAGAGGGGCTTGAGTCAGGAGAGACAGAGCCATGCAGGCGGCGCCGAACACATATGCACCGATACCCCACCAAGACATAGGCCAGAGCGGACTATGGTGGTGATAGAGCAAATACGCGATGAGCAAAAAGAGGAGTATCAAGGCGAGGGAACCGACGGTTGGTGGGCTCACCAGCACGCAGAGGCCTAGGCCGAGAAAGGCAAGGGTCAGGATCAAGGAAGTCCTGTAGTCGGCATGGGCCGGCTGAGCTAACAAGGAAATTATGGCGGTCACGGGGAGCAGGTAGAGCGGTAAGAAACCTTCCGGTGGGATCACAAGCCAGCTTGAAAGCCCTGCAACGGCTCCGAGACTCGCGACGGCCCACACGACGGAGGCGTATTTTAGCCGGGCCGGATTGGACCAGAAAGAAATACCTGCCAAGGCACCCGAAAACGGAACGCCGACGAGCAACCAGCCGATTAGCGTAGTTAGTGTCATCGCAACCAGCCTTGCTGGTGTTTGTCAAGCCGATGGATCAGGCGCGTTATACCATTGCCCAGTGATTGGTAGAGCTCATCGGCATAGAGCCGGTTCATGAAGGGTACATATAGATGGATCCGCAAGCGGTCGAGCCATGTCGGCATCTGCGGCCTCCGACCTTGGGCGATAAAATAAAGATAGTACCATCCCGCGATGGTAAGAGCGGAGGCCAGGATAACGATAAGGTCGAATATCCAATCAGGTAGATCTGCTGATTTGAAGTAAAATGCGACTTCGTTCGGGTTCGGATAGAGAAAGGCGGTGAAGGTCTCCGCGGCACCCAGGTAGATAAACATGATGAACAACAGCGTCATGACCATCGCTGTCGAGACTTTCCACGAGGCAATCTGGTGTAGGCGCGTCATTGTCAGAATGGCCTGCGACGATGTAATCCAAATGAAAAACAGGAAAATGACGGTCCCCTGTGATTCTAGAAGGGGGATGCGCAGCAGTCCGTGTGTGCCCAGCAAAATCAACAGAGGAATCACGAGGGTTGTTACGAATCCGGCGATTAACGTCAGTCTTGGCAGACGCTCCTCTTCGGCCTGATGTCCACCATGAGGGAAGTGTGGCTCCTGTCTGGCCTTGTGAATGACATTGCCGCAATATAAGAACACGGTTCCTTTGAAGAGGCCGTGCGCAATGAGATGAAATACGGCGAGCGAAAAGGCGCCGAGGCCGCACTCCATGATCATATAGCCCATCTGGCCGATCGTTGAAAACCCGAGCGTCTTTTTGATGTCGTTCTGTGCCAGCATCATGGTGGCGCCGAGGATCGCCGTTATCGTCCCGACCACGAACGCGACGTGCAATGTGGTCGAGCTTAAGCCGAACAGCGGGGCTAAGCGGTTGATCAAGAATCCGCCGGCGTTGATGATCCCCGCGTGCAGCAGCGCATGTACCGGAGTCGGGGCAAAGAGTGATCCCGGCAGCCAAAGGTGGATCGGGAATTGTGCCGATTTCCCCATCGCGCCGACAAAGCAGAGCAATGTGACGGCCGTTGCGCCGCTGATCTCCATCCCCGCCCAAAGAGATAGGGTAATCGGCGTCTCAGCAGCTCGCGTAAAGAGTTCCTGGAATTCGAGCGTG